>CAZXUT010000052.1:0-24114 GCA_964643785.1 uncultured Proteiniclasticum sp. | reverse complement strand
AAACGCTTCAAATGCACTAGTATCAAGGGTTACAATATTATTCAGTAGCCATTAACTAGGATTCTTCGGTCATTATCACCAGACAAGATTAACCTGTCAATTTTATTTTGATATTCAGCTATTCCATCCAATTTCGTTGCAAGTTTTCTTTTTAATGTATTGATTATTTCAGTATAGTTTTGCGATCTTGAATAAGATTTAATCTCATTTAGTATTCCAATATTATTTTCTTCTAGGTGAAGTTTATAGTGTTGTTCCAAATACATTCTGCTTTCTAAATCAAAGTCTCTGCCACATATACATTTTGTTCCACTATCTATCAAATCAATAAAGAATTGCTCTGAGAGACTGCTAGGCAGCTTCATATTGACTAGAATATCTATGAGATCTGAATTATCTTTCCAAGTTTTTTGTGATAGATTATGAACATATTTTAATGCTCTTGAAATTTGAGTATCAATTTCAGGTACTTCATTTTTTAAAGATGTTATATTCCTTTGGTATTGTTCAATTTCATGTGTCAGATTTTGATCCTCAGATAAAATCCGAGTTACTTCTTTTTCTTTAGCGCTAATTTTATCTTTATTAGCTTTTAAATTTGTTCTATGATTCATCAATTCATTTGTTAGCTTCATTTTTATAGTTTCAAGCCGATCTATTTCATTACTCGTTCTACTAAGTCCGCTTTCATGCTCTGCTTTAGTAGTTGATTTTTCCCTAATTAAGGTACTTTTTATTTGCGTTATATTTCTTTGAAGGATGCTTAATTTCTCCAAATTATATAGACTCATTATAGATTCTTCAGTATATTTACTATCTGGACTCATAAATTTAGTGGGTATTTCTCCATCAAAAATAAATTTGTCTACGAAATACTTTGTGAATACTTTCCTGAATTGGATTGGTCTATCACTTTCTAATCCCGTTAAAGTGTCAGTATACGTATATACTGCTTTATATCTTGCAAAATCAAAGTCTATTTTTATTGTATACTTGAAATCATCTAATAATACCTTCATTAAGAAATAGCCTGTCTTTGAATTCCCATAATGTGGCCTAAACGATGCTATTTCACGTGGTGATATTTCTCCTATTAATGCAGCGGTCATCAACTCAATTGTTGTTGTTTTACCCGTACCATTAGGCATCATAATCACAGTTATGTTTTCAGAAAAATTTATACCTATATTTTTAAATGCTCTAATATTGGAGAATTTGATGCTATTTATTCTGATTTTCATTAGTATATTCCTCCAAGTCAATTTCAAGTAAACTTTTAATATCATAATCTACACTGGCAGTACTATTAAATGTATTTTCTATTAGTTTAGCCACTCTTTTCTTAAGTACTTCTTCTTTAATACTGTATTCATCGAATGTTTGTTCAAGTGCCTCATCATAACCTGGAAAATCAGTAATTGTCATGGTTTCCTCCTTGCATTAGACATTTCATGTATTAAGTTTTTTCTATCAAGATCTGTCTGATATTCACTATCTACAAAATCTACAACTGTCCCTTTCTTATCGGAGTCATCACTGGTCCTCAAAGCTCTGCCTATTCTTTGTATGGTGGTCAGCTTTGATTTATCAGAAGAGAAAAGAATTATATTTTTACATTTTTTAATATCTATGCCCTCATTTACCTTTTTACAAGTAACAAGAACCTTTATTGTTCCATTCGCAAAGTTCTCAAGATTAGAGCGATCTGAATTCGCATAATAAACATGATACTCCTCAATAAAATCTATTAGTATCGATTGTACCATTTCCCCATACTCTATAGTTTCAACAAAAATAAGACAGTAATCTAATATAGATGCATCTTTCATAAGAAATGATTTGAAATTTTCTAGTTTATTAAAAGCAGTTTTTCTAATTTGAGATATTTCCATCGCCATATCTTTAGGTTCAAATGGTATACCATCTTTACTATATTGATTATATTTTGCTCTTATACCCTTCATCCTTTTATTTTCAATTTCATTCAATCGATACTCAAGCGGAATGTATTTAAACTCACATAGTATCCCATTTTCAATTGCTTCTTGAACTCCAAAACTATATATCGTATTACCAATCTCTTGTTCTATAAACTGATTTCCTTCTTCATCATATTCACGCTCGGGGGTTGCACTTAACCCTAATCTATACTTTGCACTTATTATTTTGCCTGCTAAACTTCTGTTTAAAGTCTCACTTCCTAACCCATGAACTTCATCAAAGACCATTAGTGTTCTGTCTAGCTCTTGTTTAGTCATTCTGTCAATGATATTGTTTAAGTTTTTCTCATTTCTTGATAGTACTAAAACCTTGTTTTTAGAGTTAATTAAAAATAAATCTAAGTCATTATGTACACCATATTTTCTTTGGATAACGAGATTGTGAATATTATTATCTTCAAGTAACACATCATACCACTGTTGTAACAAATCATTACCGTATGTAGTAACTATAACTGTGTCAATTTTATCTTCATTAAAAAGCCTATTAATTATCTTTATACTGGTTCTTGTTTTTCCAGAGCCAGTACACATTTCTAATATACCGTGTTCCTTTTCTATAAATACTTCCACAGCTTTTTCTTGATGTTTCCATTTATTATTCAATACATCCTCAAGTTCGGGAGTGCTATAATACTCATGATCGAATTTATCTAAATATTTTATAAGTCTCTCTTTTTGAATTTCAGGAAAATCTAAAACGCTTAATCCGTTAATTCTATCTTGCCACAATTTTTCAAAAACACTATTTTTTATTTCTACCCTTTCTAAATCAGATTCTTTCCATGAATAGTACACATCAATAGATTCATAATTATTCTTTAATGCACCTAGCGTCTCATTCATTGAACCAGTAAATGCAATACTATTTCCGCCTGAATCTTCAAAAATTCCTATTTTCTCGTGATATAAACCAAACCTGTTTATATCTTCAAAAAAAGCGATCTTGATGTCTAATATTTGGCGAGAGATTAAAAATGCGAGTAACCCTATTTGATTTCTATCTAGTTCTTCTATGATTTGTTCGACTTCTTTATCAATTATATTCATTACATTCTCACGTAATAAGTATCCTTCATTAATATCATCAATATCATCAGGATTTAATCGAGGAGAGGCGATAATACAAACTTTTCCACCATTCTGTATAAATACAGGTAATTCTTTCAATAATAGCTGTATTGATGAAGATGTGAAATAACCCACAGCTCTTTTGTAACATACAGCTTTTTTTAATATAGGTGAATAGAAGTCTTTAACCAAATCATCTGTTAATGATCTGTACTCCATTTTTAAACCTTTAAGCTCAGTGAACATTTATGTACTCCTTTACAAGGCCATTTAATAATATTATATACGAAATCCATAATTATTCATATAAAATATCGTACATTATATATCAATATAGCCTTTTCAATGGATTTTTTTCTAAAAAAAAGCGAACAAATAATTCGTTCGCTTTTTAATATATTAAAATATTATTCTATATCTATTTATTTTCTTCCTTCTTCCAGCTGAGATATTCTTCTCTGCCGATTTCATAAAGGTCTTTTCCCTTACTGTCTATAATCACTGTAACAGGGAAATCCTTCACCACCAGTTTTCTTACAGCTTCAGGTCCCAGCTCCTCATAGGCGATGGTTTCCTGGGAAATGATGGTTTTCTTGATAAGCGCTCCAGCTCCACCGATGGCCGCAAAATAGACTGCTCCATATTCCAGCATCTTTGCTTTCACTTCATCGTTTCTCTTTCCTTTGCCGACCATGCCCAAAAGTCCCAGATCCAGAAGTCTTGGTGTATAAGCATCCATTCTTAGACTCGTGGTAGGACCTGCTGATCCGATGACTTCACCCTCTTTAGTAGGAGAAGGCCCCACATAGTAGATCACAGCGCCTCTGATGTCAAAAGGAAGCCCCTCACCATTATCCAGTCTTTCCATGAGCTTCTTATGAGCAGCATCACGGGCTGCATAGATGATTCCGGATATAAGCACATTGTCTCCCGGTTTAAGGTCTTTCACAGATTCTTTTGTCAAAGGTGTCGTTAATTTTATTTCCATTATAGAACAACCTCCTTGTGTCTTGTAGCATGGCAGTTGATGTTCACAGCTACAGGAAGACCTGCGATAT
Organism: uncultured Proteiniclasticum sp.; assembly: GCA_964643785.1. Classification (GTDB taxonomy): domain Bacteria; phylum Bacillota; class Clostridia; order Clostridiales; family Clostridiaceae; genus Proteiniclasticum. The sequence goes on along the minus strand of CAZXUT010000052.1, from coordinate 19,985 downwards.
GGGTAGGATAATACTCGATGGCCACTTTAAGCGCAGTGGTTTCTCCACCGAATCCCTGTGGTCCGATGCCCATGGAATTGATTTTTTCCAAAAGCTCCTTCTCCATATCAGCATAGAAAGGATTTTCATTGTATTCTTCCAACCTTCTCATAAGCGCATTCTTCGCAAGAAGCGTACACTTGTCGAAGGTTCCTCCGATTCCGATGCCTACGATCATAGGTGGACAGGCATTGGGACCTGCAAGCTCCACTGTCTCCAGGATGAATTCCTTCACTCCTTCGATTCCATCAGAAGGTTTCAGCATCTTGAGTCTGGACATATTTTCGGACCCGAAGCCCTTAGGAGCTGCCATGATCTTCAGCTGATCTCCTGCTACAATCTTGTAATGAATAACACCAGGAGTGTTATCACCCGTGTTTTTTCTGTTGAGCGGGTCTTCCACTACGGATTTTCTCAGAAAGCCTTCTTCATAACCTTCTCTGATTCCCTGATTGATGGCATCTTCAAGAAGTCCGTTCTCAATATGGACTTCCTGGCCAATCTCCACAAAAACCACCACCATGCCTGTATCCTGGCACATAGGAGCCATGTCTCTTTCAGCGATCTCCGCATTTTCAATGATCATCCCCAGCGTATTTGTGGCAAGGATCCATTTTTCTTTCTTCTTCTGCTCCTTCAGCGATGCCATGACATCATCTGGCAGGAAAAAGTTCGCATCCATAACCAGTTTCTTCACTTCAGCTGTTATACGTTTCACATCTAAGCTCTTCATACTATCTTCCACCTTTCTACTTTCATCTCTCTACTTACATTATAATCGATGATACAGGAAATGCCGCCATTTCCCGGAATTCATCCAGCATGTGCGGCATTTCTTATATGATTACTTTCCTTGTCTTCTCTTTGCAAGAGCCAGCACTCTGTTCATTTCGTTGTTGACGATCATGAACCCTTCATCAAAGCCCATTCCGGGTTTTGCAAGAACCTGTTTCGCACCGCAGGCCATACCGATATTTGTGCAGACCTCTGCACTTCGGTTGGTTTCATTGCAGGTTCCACCAAGATAAGCACCAGCACCCTTTTCCTTGCAGTAAAGAATAGCCTTGATGGAATTGTTTACGCCACCAAGATCCGGTGTCTTCACCTGAATCATATGCCCTGCCTTATTGTCAGCGAAGTATACCACGTCATCGAAGGTATTGCACCATTCATCTGCAACCAGCTCCACTTTAATATTACGGTCATCAAGGATCTTTGTAAGATCTCTTAACGCTTCCATCTGCTTTGTTCTTTCACCTACATCCATTGGTCCCTCAATTCTTAGAAGGAACGGTTGAGCAGCTTCTTCAAGTGTCTTAAGATAATCAGCCATCTTTAGAAGATCCTGGTTGAAAATTCTTCCAATGGTTCCATACACATCGATATGGAATATGGGATTATAAGATTCATCGTTTCTGTACTTGAGCACTCGGTCTCTCATCCATAGGATGTAGTCCTTCAGAATCTCTCCATTATAGCCAAGCTTTTCCTTCACATTGTTGATCAGTGCATGAGGCATGACATCTGTGCCCTTGATGATCATCTTGTCTACATTCGTATAACGGTCATCACCACTCTGAGCGAAAATCGGAACACGACTAAGCTCAACTCCTGTTCCATACTCCTTCACAACCACTTCTGCCATGGTCATGTGATTGGATTTTGCAGCTGCATCAAGGAGTGCCTGTGTGACACCATATCTGATTGCAGTATGAAGTCTGTTGTCATTATATACCAGGCTGTCGATCTCTTCAGCCAGTACCTTGAATGTGGAAGCATCTTTACCGATAAGATGCTTCTTGGCCACTTCTTCAATGACAGGAATGAAATCCTGAGCGATGAAAAGAGGATCACGACCACCGGCACCTGAATACTGAACTGCTGCGCAGTCTCCGTGTGCAATTTCACCATTTTCCAGAATCAGCATCACAGAGATGCTTTCCCCTGGCAGTCTGATGGAATTAAACCCTTCTGTTTCAGGTTCTCCAACATACATAAACCCGTCATGTCCAGCCCCATTTACAATGGCACGCTGATCATCAAAATAAAACCCCGTTCTTCCTTCTGAACATACTATATCTACAATTTTCATTTACTTCTTTTCCTCCGGTCTGCCGATGAGATTTCCTTTACCCACAGCAAATATATCGTCTATTGTCATCTGGAATGTTACATCTCTTTTTTCAAACTGGCCTCTTTCAACAAGTTTTGCCTTGTTGAAATCGATGATATCCTGGGTGAAAGGGATATTCCCTGTCATCAGGTATCTCACTGCACCGAAATTGTCTCTTGCAGGCATCATTTTTCCGGCATTGTATTTAGAAGGCGCAAATGGAATATCCACGATGCCGAGTTTAAAGGCTTCAACTGTTCCACGAGCAAAGTCTCCTTTACCCACTTCATAAACACTTTCAAGCATACATCTGGTTTCCGCCTTGATGATGTTGATTTCCGTCTGAAGTTCAGGACTCATAGGCATTCTCTGGCCTTTGAGCATATTGAGCGTCATCACTGTATCTCTTATTCCTTGTGCATTGGCTTCCATGGTAGGAATACCCAATGCTTCATGAGGCGTCTTCACTATGACTTTCGTCGCTCCTGCCATGGCCGCTGTGGCCGCACCTACGGAGATGACACCAAAAGCCTTGGCTTCATCAGCCGGGAATCCGCCCATCCACTGATGGAATACTGTGGTGACATATACATCATTATATCCGAAACGTCTGAGATACTCCTCTGTCTGTTGTTCCAGCGCTCTGATGGCTGCAATATCCTGTATCATATTTCCGCACTGGCCATATCCCACTGTAAGATTTTTTACGCCCTGCTCAGCAGCAAGAAGCGCTTCCAGAATTGCTACTGTATTGGAGATGGATGGTGGCACAAGCGTACCTGTAAGAGGACCAAAAGGCTCACGATTAAGCTCGATTCCCTGTTCCTGATACCATCCTGTCAGTCTGTCGCAATACTGCCAGTCTCTTATGGTTCTTTCCATGGAGACGCTCTTCGCATAAGGGATGTTGTAACTGATTCCGCCGCCTTCATTGGATGTCCATCCAGATGCACAGATAATTTCACTTAATAATCTTGCATCAGGTGTGCCATGTCTTGCCTGAATCGGATTTTTGATGGACTCATAGACTTCTCTGCAGCCCTTCACTCCGTGGTTTACTGCGGGGAATCCGTTTAAAAGAGATCGTCCCGCTTTCAAGGATTCATCAATACCTACCTGGCATTCATTGTATCGGTTCTGCCTTGTATAAGAATCGATGGTGGAAGGAAGAAGATCCGCGCCACCCTCATCTTCAAGGTAATTAAGAAGCTTGATATGTTCACTGATCAGCGCAACACCAGCTCTAGGCTGAGCAAGAGTCACCCCTTCTTCTTTTGCTTTCCTGAGTTTCTTTGCAAAATTCTTTTCATCAGGCACTTTTTTAAGATAATCCACAGCTTCCTGAAGATCTACTTCACTTCCTGTAGGCCAGTGGGTGAGCACATCTTTTCTGATATCAAAAAATTCATCTTCGGTGAGTTTCTTATTTCTTAAGTCCATTTTTTTCTCCTAACACTTCACAATATATTTCTTTAACATTCTTAGCGCTTTATCTTCATCCACCATGGCCAGAAGGCCTAAAGCGGAGAGTACATACTTTTCATCAAGCAGATACTTCGGATGTCTGGGCTTTAAGGAATCCATATCTTCCTCATGAAAGAGTCCCGCTTTCAGAATCTCTGTTGGATTTTTGGAATTGACGATGATGCCACCGGTTCCTACAAGATATGGAAGCTCCATGAGATCCTTTCCTTCCTGGGAATACATCATTCCAAGAGGAGAGTATACCTGAGTCACTGTTCCTGCATGTCTCTTCATGGAAATATCCACGCAGATTTTCGCCATGACTTCATCGAAGGCGATATCTTCTTCCTTTACAGAAATGAAATCCGTATGCTTGTTGCGATATTCGAATTCTTTCCCCACATCGATTTCAGAAATATTTTCCAGGTGATGTCTCCTTAGATACCTCTTGCCTGCCGCCTCATAAAGTGAGAGTGCAGAGTAGCGCATACCAAGGTCCCCTTCCACTGTCCTTTTAGCGACGGGTTCCTCCAGTCCTCTTAATATGACTGATGGCTTACTTGGCGCTCCTTCACAGATGGTATGCACATCTGTTGTAGCTCCTCCGATATCAATGACGGCGAGATCCCCGATCCCGTCCTCATCTTTCGTTCCTTCACTTAAAATTTCAGCCGCTTTCAGCACTGCAGCCGGTGTCGGCATCAGAATACCGCTGATAAACTCTTTCACATGGACCATCCCTTTTGCCTTCACGATGTTTTCCATGAAGAGTTTACGGATGGCTTCTCTTGCAGGTTCCACGTTGATGCTGTTAAGGCTTGGCATGACATTCTCTGTTATATGGTAGTTCACATGCCCTTCAAAAATATCAGCGATTTCATCATTGCAGCTCTTGTTTCCTGCAACCACGATGGGCACTTTAATCTTTGCGTCGCTCAGCATCTTCGCATTATGCAGAATCACATCTGTGTTTCCACCATTGGTTCCTCCCGCAAGGAGTATCATATCTGCTTTAGATTCTTTGATCTGCCTGATTTCACTCTTATTCATCTTAAAGCTGAATACATCTGTGACCCTCGCTCCAGCCCCAAGAGCCGCTCTTTTTGCCGCCTCCATGGTAAGCTCCGGAACAAGTCCTATGGCCACAATTTTTAACCCGCCTGCAGCCGATGAGCAGGCGAGTTTTTTTGTAAATTCTATTCTATTATCTAATCTGGTCATAAGGTCCTTATAGGCTACCTCATAACCATCCATTACGTCTGTTTCCACTGTTGTATATGATTTTGCTGTGGCAAGAATAAGATCTTCCTTTGCACTCACTGCTGTCAGTTTTGTATAAGTGCTTCCAAAATCAATAAATAGAAATGCTTCCATCATTTTTATGCTCCAATTGCTGTCTCAAGTAAACCCATGTCTTCACCAAGATCATTTAATGCTGTCTCTACAGAAGTACCAGGTGGATAAACTCTGTCAAATCCCATCTGAATAAATCTTTTCTTTACTTCACTGAAATCCTGTTTTCCTACAACGATGTTCCCGCCGACATATAACTTAATGCCTTCAAGTCCAGCTTCGTCGCATTTTTCTCTCATGCCTCTGCAATCTATTTCTCCGTGGCCATATAGTGATGATACCATGATCACTTTTGCATTGGTTTCAATGGCTGCATTGATGAAATCCTCTTGTGGAGAAAGTACACCAATATTTACCACATTATATCCTGCTTCTGTTAGTGAATAATCAAGAATTTTGTTTCCCACTGCATGACAGTCAGCACCTATGACGCCTAGAACGATTGTTTTATTACTCATGTGTTTTTTACACTCCTTATAAGTGAATGTTTATTATAATTTATTGTAGTCGGTTATGATCATGTCAACTTTCATCATGCAAGGTCTTCTTTCATGATTTCCGCTTCCTTCACGCCTTCTATACCTTTATAATAGCACAAGTTTTCCAGTAATCAAGTGCCATGCAAACTCTGAAAACCGTTGAAAACACAAGGATTCCATAATCATACATTACTGGAGAAACCGATAAAACTCCCACAAGTGTTTATTTGAAATATAAATAATGAGAACTTTCATTTTCGGTGCTTAATGAAGGTAATCTTGCATTAAACGTTATCATTCTGCAACTCAAACCGCCAACTTATGCAGTGGTCATGTTGTAATTATTCTGCTTTAATCCACTTTATCGTATAAACATTCACAAATATTTATTTAATTTATTTTTCATTGATCTCTACTTCTTAATAAAGTCTTAACATAAATGCACATAAATACGATAAAACCAGACTTCTTCTATGATATTATGAAATCAGAGAAATGATCAGATTAATTGAAGAAAGGAGTAAAATATGAAAACCATAGAGATTACTGAAATCCAGGGATTTCTCATTGGAAACAGTGAAGATTCCGCTAAAGGTACCGGTTGTACCGTTATCCTTTCAGAAAAAGGGTCAACACCTGGTGTCGATGTACGAGGTGGTGCTCCAGGCACAAGAGAAACGGATCTTATCCGCTCAGAAGAAATGATCGAGAAAATTCACGGTCTAGTCCTGGCAGGTGGAAGCGCTTATGGCCTTGATGCCGCATCCGGTGTCATGCAGTATCTGGAAGAGAAAGGAATCGGTTTTGATACAGGTTTCGCCAAAGTGCCTATTGTTCCAGCTGCGGTGCTTTTTGATCTGGGCTATAAAGACCCAAAAAGGAGACCTGACCAGAAAATGGGCTATGATGCCAGCGTGAATGCTCAGAGCAGCAATTACAAAGATGGCTCATTCGGTGCTGGAACCGGCGCCACTGTAGGGAAGATTCTAGGACCTGATTCCAGCATGAAATCAGGGATTGGTTCCTACGCTGTTGAAATCGGAAACGTGAAAATAGGTGCGATCGTTGCAGTGAATGCTTTTGGCACCATTTATGAGGGAGAAATTCCTATTGCAGGACCACATAAAGAAAATCAGATCCTCAGCACGGAAGAGCTGATGATCGAAGGAATGGAAGCTTCTTTTAGAGGAAATACGACAATCGGATGTATTCTTACGAATGTCAGCCTCACAAAAAGCCAGGCAAACAAACTGGCCTCCATGACCCATGATGGTTATGCAAGAGCTATACGGCCTGTCCACACCATGGTTGATGGGGATACAGTCTTTGTCATGGCATCTGGAGAAGAACAATTTGATTTCAATCTGTTAAGCTCCTTAGCACCTATGGTCATGGAAAAAGCGATTCACAGTGCAGTTAAAAACGCATCCTGCGACATCCTTACATCTTATTCCGATATGAAGTAACCAATCATATGATTCCGGTAGCAAATAAAACCAATAAAGCAATTGTAGCGTAAAATAAGAATGCAGACCGCTCAAGTGAGGCGGCCTGCATTCTTATTTTATTTTTATTATTCTTTGTACTACTAGATTTTACTGCTTTGTTTATGCTCTTTTCTTCTGTTTATTGAGATAGACAAAGCCAGCAGCTATAAACAGGATTCCAAGTAGTGTGAAATAGAATCCAGGTTCCTTTGTACCAGCTTTCGGCAATGACACTGTAGAGTCCTTTTCAGGCATCTTCACGTTGACCACAGTGATGACGATTTCCAAAGGTTCTCCTTCATGAGACTCTATGATAGTAAAGTCATACTTCTGGTCATTGTCCACATACCCCTCCGGTGCTTTCACCTCAACTAGAGCATATCTTCCAGGAGCGATACCCGATATCACAATCTTTCCATTATCATCGCTTATGAGCTTTTCTCTGTAAGTATTTCCATCGGCATCCAGAATCTCAAATTCAGCATTTTTCAGTGGGTTGCCTTGGCTGTCCACTTTTTTGACCTCTAGAGTTCCACTGTAGTTCACAAATCTGCCCAGATCGATTTCTTCTGGTTTACCCATGGAGAGCTCTTCAATAGTGAAAGTCAGCGTATCAGTATTTCTTATGTATCCCTTAGGTGCTTTCACTTCTCTTACCGTATAGTTCCCAGGCGCCAGGTCAGATGCTTTCGCAAGTCCTTTTCCATCTGATTCAATTCTGCTGATGAGATTCCCCTCAACATCTCTGATTTCGAAGATTGCTCCTTCAAGCTGCTGACCATTTTCGTCAACTTTCTTCAGAACCATGGTTCCTTTATGATTCTTAGCATGTCCCGCTTGGATAGTCATAGGTTCTCCATGTCCTTCATCCGAAACAACAAAATCATAGGATGTCTGATCCAGGATATATCCTTCTGGGGATTCCACTTCAACCAAGGAATACTTTCCTGGCTGTAAGTTTTCAATGAAGATTTTCCCATCCTCATCTGTTGTCCACAGACTCATCATCTTTCCATCCAGCCAAAGCTCAAAAGCTGCTCCTTCAAGTGGTCGATCCATGTCATCGGTTTTAGTCAGAATAACACTTCCCTGATAGTTTACATAGTTCTCTGCAATGACCATCTCTGGTTTCTCATTTGACACACTTGCAATCGTGAAAGTAAGTGTATCCAGATTACGGATATATCCTTCAGGTGCACTTGTTTCTACTATCGTGTATTGTCCAGGTGTAAGCTCCTCGATCATCACCTTTCCGTCTTCATCGCTTGACAGGTTTTCATAAACTGTATTTCCTTCTTCATCCAGTACATCAAAGCGAGCTCCCTCAAGTCCTTCACCCTTGGTATTCACTTTATACCACATCGCTGATCCTTTGTAATTCTTAAGGCTACCAGCCTCAACAATCACAGGTTCTCCTTCATTTTCATCCATAATTCTGAAAGCGATTTTCAGCTCATTTCTGATGAAACCTTCAGGCGCTTTGATCTCTTCAAAATAATAGCTACCTGGAGCCAGCCCTTCAGCTGTTACTACTCCATTTTCATCTGAATACAGATTTTCAAGTACTAACGCACCTTTTTCATCCGTCACATTGAATACAGCATCTTTTAAGACAGTACCAGATTCATCTGTTTTGATCAAAATAGCTTTTCCTTTGTAATTGATCAGCGTTCCCGCATCCACCGTCACAGGCTCTCCATATACTTCACCCGCTATTTCAAATGCTTTCATTTCAATATTAAGCAGATATCCTTGAGGTGACTTGGTTTCCACAAAGTGGTATTTTCCAGGAGACAGCTCTTCTGCAAATATCTTCCCATCTGCATCTGATCTGAGTTCTGATCTTACAAGGTTTCCTTCTTCATCCAGAACATTAAATAATGCTCCTTCCAGCGGATTCCCTTCTTCATCAGTTTTTACAATGAGCGCAGATCCTTTGTAGTTTGTTATCTCGCCAGCCATTATGATTTCTGGAACGCCTTCATACTCTTTACCCACTGTGAAGCTTAATGGCTCCAAGTTGGTGATGTAGCCTTCTGGCGCGCTGACTTCCAGGAATGTGTATTCACCCGGGGCAAGGTCTGTAACGAGGATTACACCATTCTCATCCGTTGTAAGACTTTCTTCTATAATCTGATCTGTTTCTTCATTTCTCAGTTCAAACTTTGCTCCTGCCAGGATATCACCTAGCTGATCAAGTTTCATGAGTTTCACAGACCCCTTATAGTTTATGGCTTCTACTGTAATCAATTCCGGTTTTCCATTATCGTTTTCTGCTATGGTAAAGTGAATCTTTTCTGTATTTCTTATGAAGCCTACCGGTGCAATTTCTTCCTGGAAATAATACTTCCCTGGAGAAAGTTCATCCACATGGATTCTACCGTCCTCATCTGATTTCAGGTTTTCCATAATGACTACACCATTTTCATCATACAGCGTGAATAGAGCATTTTGCAGTGGATTTTCATCCTTATCTGTCTTTATCAGTTCTACACTGCCTTTAAAGTTTATAAAGTACCCCGCTTCTACCAGAACAGGTTTGCCTTCACTTTCCTTTTCAATTTCAAATTCCATGCTTGCATCATTAAGAATGAATCCGGCAGGGGCTTCCACTTCTTTGAAACTGTATAATCCAGGGGCCAGATTTTCTACTGTGACTTTTCCATCCTCATCTGAGATCAGATCTGTTCTCAGTGTTTCTCCCATAGGACTCAGCAGTTCAAATTTCGCTCCGCTTAAAGGATTCCCGTCAGAATCGATCTTCACAAGTCCTGCTGATCCCTTATAGTTCACTGCAGTACCTGCATTCACTCTTTCAGGTCTTCCTACGGTTTCACTGTCTACTGTGAACAGAATGGCATTGCTGTTGACCAGGTAGCCTTCTGGAGCAGTTTTTTCAACAAATTCATACTCTCCAGGGGCCAGCTTTTCTACTGAAATCTGACCCTTCGCGTCTGAAGTATAGGTTCCGATCAGGATACGATCAATCACCTCTTTAGATAATACCTCGAAAAGTTCAAACACCGCACCCGAAAGGGCTGCTCCAGCTTCATCGGTTTTCTCAAGCAGTACAGAGCCTTTATAGTTTTCTTTATGCCCTGCACTCACTACAACCGGTACGCCTTCAGCACTGCCAATTATTACAAAACCAATCGGTGTCGGTTCAAGGATGTAGCCAGCAGGCGCTTTTGTTTCAATAAAGCTGTATCTTCCAGGTGCAAGTCCTGAGGCATATAGCCGACCATCTTCTCCTGTGGTCAGTCCTGTTTTCACGTCTCTGTTCTGATTATCAATAATTTTAAACTCGGCTCCTTCTAGAGGGTTTCCTTGTTCATCTGCTTTAACCAGTCTGACCATTCCCTGATAGTTCCTGAATTGTCCTAGTATAAAGACATCAGGCTTTCCTTCTGCACTTTGAGGTATTGTAAACTGGATTTCTTCCGTGTTCAGAAGATATCCTGCAGGTGCCTTAGCCTCTCTGACCTGATAGGTACCCGGTGCAAGATCATTGATCTTCACTTTACCATTGCTGTCTGATACCAGATCAGTTCCAATTCTTTCCAGCCCGCGGTATAAATGGAACACAGCTCCTCCAAGAGGATTTCCCTGCTCATTCACTTTGACAAACTCCGCCTGGCCTTTGTAATTAGCAATATCCACTGTTGGTATATCCTGTGTTCCGTTTGCATTAATGCTGATTGTGAACTCAATTTTTGAAGGATTGAGAATATACCCCGTAGGAGCCTTTGTTTCCTTCAAATAGTAATTTCCTTCTTCCAGATCTTCAATGGTCAGCAGTCCATTGGATGTCTTGAGGTTCTGGTTTACTAAGGTTCCATCGCCTCTATAAAGATCAAATATGGCTTCATCGCTTATGACGTTATTATTTCCATCCACTTTTCTAAGATTCATTTTAGTCAACGCGTTTTTATAGGTAAACAGTTTAAATTCTCCATCATTATCGTGGTTCAGCGTAACTATGACTCCTTCAGCCAAATCCTTACTGATCACATAACCTTCCGGTGATTCAATTTCTTTTAGCAGATATTCACCCCGACGAAGGCCTCCAAATCTCACAAGTCCTTCTGCGTCAGTAGTCCCTGTTCTAAGCAGCTGCGCTCCATCTTTTGTATAAAGGTTGAACAGAGCTCCTTCCAGAACACGCTCAGGATTTTTGTCATCGATCTTTCTGATAACCAGTCCGCCTCTGACACTGGAACCACCTGCACCTCCTGAGTTGACGTTTCTTACTTCATTACTCACGTCACCATCTGTGATTACTTCCGTTGTGGTTCCTTCCGCAGTGTATGCGTTGGAAATCGCTTCTCCTTTACCCACCAGCGGATCAATATAGGAGCTGTATTCCAGAATGTAGGCATCTTTAATGTCATCAGTAAACTTCAGTATAAAGTTCTGCTTACCCGTTTCATTATCTGTATTGATCAGAAGATCATAGTCTTTACCCTCTTCAAGAATTTCATCCGCTTTTATGACATTTCCATTCACACTTACGACAGTTCTGTATAGAACAAAGGTGTCTTCAAGAAGAATAGAATTCAGATCAGGATTATCTGTCAATGTGTATCCCTTGATCAGCGACTGACTTCTATTAATATAGACCGTCCAGTCAACACGCTCATTATAGATTCCAGTCTGGATTCCAGTTTTATGAATATATTCTCCACCATTAGGTATGGTCACCGTTGCTTCCAAAGTAAAGGTGTCTCCACCGTTGGTAAATTCAGCAATATTTTTAACTTTAGGATCACGGATCCATTCACCGATGAACTCTGTTCTGAAACGAATTCCGATAGATTTTTTTGTGCCGATATGTGGTTCCAGAAGTTCCACTTCAAGTTTATTCTCGCCATTCTCTTCTGGATAAACCACCTTATAGCTATCTAAGTTAAGAAAAGTTTCTCCGGTAATGGTTCCCTTATTATCCACACTATAGCTGAACACTTCCAGCGATCCTTCTACCATTTCCTGGTGCTCAGGAATCACATCTGAAATCTTGTAGCCATTTTCAATAGGCAACCTTGCATAGTTTGTATGGATGCTCCAGGTGATTTCCTTGGTCTTTGCGTCATAATATCCGTTCTTCACCCCATTAGGTCCAGTATACCCAGCAGGCGTAACTGTGATTACTCCTGTTTCGCTGCTGTATCTGATTTCCCCTTCTTCCCAGTCAACCTTTGCTTTGTTTCCATAGGAAGCGGACCCATTTGAATTTCTCTCAAAATGAGTGGTATAAGTCAGCGTCAGAGGGTCATTAACCGGTGCATTAAAGGTGATTACAAACCCACCTGATGATACGCCAAAAACAGGTTCTGTGTAATCTAGTGTGTAATCTGTACCTGATACATAGGTTCTATCCTTACCAGTAATCTTTAATGTATCTGCCAGCAATGTCAGACCATCTCCTATGAATGTATCAGTCACTACAAGATTTTCCATTAAGTAACCATTCTGATTTAGAAGTATTCTCCAGTCAATCTCCTTTTCCCTTACATCTGTTCCTGTAGAGGATTTGATGACACCTCTTTGAGACCAGCTTCCGCTGCTTCCATCCGTTTTATCTGTTCCTGTCACCACCTTGTTTGATACAGAGCCGCTTTTATCCACAATACCGGTACCTTGCGTACCCAGAATCTTTGTCTTATATCTGATCTGATAAGCCTGACGATCGATATCTTCCTTGAAAGTCAGTGTAAAACCAGCACTTCCATTTTCCACCAGAGTATACATTGATGAATCAATTGCCACATCAGAAACATTGGCATTTCCGCTGTTGTCCATAATGACAGGGTATATCTTGAATTCACCAGAAATGAGCTCCATGACGCCATTTGGTGTCCATGTATCTGTGACATAGGCAAAATCAGAATCAATGAACTTTTCATTGAAATTGTAATTGATGGTCCAGTCAAACTCCTGCTTCACTCTATCGTAGGAAGGACTGAGCTTATCAATAGCTTTCCCGTATCCGCTGGATACAGTGGAAGCTGAAGTGTAATTCTCCTCATTATTAATCAACACAACATTGTTTTTAAACGTCTGTGTTCCATCAAAACCTTCAGCCGGTTCAATGATTTCAGTCGTGTATTTAATTCGATAAGCCTTGGATGCTTCTTCATCTGTAAGTCCTATAAAGGAGACCTTGGGATTACCCTTTTCATCTATGGACAGAACATACTTGTCCGAATCCAATAAGTCACTTTCTGTCTTCACTCCGCCAGATGTGACATCCAGACTGTAGACTTCAATGCTTCCTTCCTTAAGAATCATATTCTTTGGAATCACATCACTCACTGACGCATTGATCAGTTTGTCCAAAGAGGTGTTGATGTCTACAATCCAGTACGCTTCACTGGAATTATATCCATTGTTATTGATGGTTCCTTTCTTGTTAAGAAGAGCTCCATTCTTCGGTTTCACCGCAAATCTCATATCAAAATCCGGGTTTATTTCAAACTGAATCTCCTGAATGATGGACTCATCTATTTTACTCTCATCTAGGTAGACAGAGAACCAGAAGAAACCTCCCACCTCATCTCCATTGACGCCATCGCTGAATTCGAATCTCACTGTTCCATCCATCTGTACAAACCACTTTCCTATGGAACCTAGTTCACCTGATATTCCACTTACAGGTTTCAGCTCTTCCGGCAGATTAAAAGTGAAAGTATCTCCCGCCTTCACATTATGTCCATCGATGAGGCTGAAATCAAAGTATAGAAATCCATAATTATTTACTACATTGATATCAAAAGGTCTGTCAATAGAATAGATAAAATCCTCAAGATCATGCAATTCCGGATCATAGTTCTTGTCCAGAAAGTAGATGTTATTGAATATGAACTGGTCTGTATTAATCTCAGAAGATGCATTCAGTTCCAGTTTATCTCCTGAAGTTTCCTGATTTTCAGCTTCCAAAGAACCTGAAACTGAATGCTCTTCTTCAATAACGACATTGAGTTCCCCCTTCATACCAACTTCTTCTTCAAAAAGCTGATTCTCAACAAGTTCTCTTTTTACAATTTCAACATTCACATATTCATCTTGAGCAAAAAACTCTAGGGTATGAATCTCTACTTCCAATGCACCAATCTGAACTGGAATCTCAAGTATTCCCTGCAACTGTACTTCATTCTGATTCATGCTTAAAATAATTTCATTTTCTTTTACTTCGACAGTCCCAGCAAGAACGCCCTTATCATCCAGTATCTCTTTTTCATCAGTTTCAGGGAAGAACTCTTCGGGTAATCGAATCACAGTTTCCTCCACTGGATTTTCCCCTGAAGATCCATGAGACCATTCTATTTGAAGAACGAGTTTTTCTCCCGCTTCAGCACGCTCAGCTTTCTCAACACTTTCACGGACCAGCGTAACAGCTTCTATAACTGTTCCTCTCTGTTCTTTGCTAGTATCAGCAAAGACATCCATAGGGATTGTAAAGACAAATTGCAGAAGCATGATCGCAGCTAAAAATACAGCACTTAATTTCCGGTTTCCAATTTTCATTTTTTCCTCCTGAATTTAGATTGTCTGATATGATAAATTTAAACTATATAACACCAATGATTTTGCTCGAATTAAATAAATTTAACGAATATCATATCTGGATTGTTTACTATTGAATATTATTTAATGAATAACGATTATCTATAAATACATCTTATCAAATCAATTTCTAGTTGACTTCTCAATTTTTACCTAGAGCGGTGCAATAAATGGGATACTCGAATATTTGACTATGATATAATTATAGTAATTTCGGTTATTATAATATTAACAATATAAATTTTGGAGAGAAATTATGTGGAATTTGATTCAAGTTAAAGATCAGACTAAACATCAGATACTCAGGACTTTATTTCAGGCTAAGGAACCTATAACGATAGAAACTCTCTCAAAGAATACGTCATCTTCTATGCGGAGCATCAAGAATTATCTTCTAGAAATAAAAAACATGGTAAATGGATTTGATGGATTTATCGAAACTTCTAAGGAAGGCGTTATGCTTCATCTGCCTTCAAATATAGGTATTGATCATTTTGAAAGATATCTACTTAAAAATTCATCAAGTTTTATGTTATTAGAACTAATTTTTCATAACGATCATCTGAACAGCACAGAAATTTCAGAGAAGCTGTTTTTGAGTCCTTCCTCCCTGAACAGAATGATCCGTTCATTGAAAGAAGCGCTCTCAGAGTATGGTCTATCCATCGAAGCAAATCCTTATCGCATCGTCGGTGAAGAAGCCCTAATCAGAAAATTCTATTCAACCTATTTTCAAGAAGCTTATTCTGTTTCCGAATGGCCCTTTCCAGATGTTTCTATGGACCTTATCAATCAACTGCTGGATATTCTTCTGGATTTCAAGGATATACACACTGATTTCATGGATTATCACAAATTTCGAATTCAATTTGTGATTGATATTATTCGAAGTAGAAAAGGCTACCTGCTAAAGAATACATATAAGGATTGCAGAATTCTGACAGTATCATATCGGAAAATTTCAAATGAAATCCATGATAAAATCCTCACCACAGAGATTGATTCCGAAGAAGCCTTAATCTA
This sequence comes from uncultured Proteiniclasticum sp., assembly GCA_964643785.1. GTDB lineage: Bacteria > Bacillota > Clostridia > Clostridiales > Clostridiaceae > Proteiniclasticum. Next base: position 4,464 of record CAZXUT010000052.1, on the reverse strand, counting down.
CGCCAATCAATTGGCTTACTGGTATATTCATTATTCCACTGGAATTTTTGAAGATCGAAGAAAGGGCGTAAGTGAATTTAGCAGCAGGATCTCTGCTCAAGAAAGCGTCATAACTGACTTGATTGAACTATTTGATCTTCCATCATTTGACTGTACTAGTATTCTAATGGATCTAGATAGTTCACTACTCTTATACAAAGGAATTAAGGACAGAAAAATTACAAAAGATTATATCCTCTTCAAGCCCAGAGACTACTTCCTTATTGAAATTTACAAAAAGTCATTTTTCTTTTTTTATGAGATAGCTGAAGTAAAAATGAGGATGCTTTGTGCAGAAAGAGATATTGAAATAAATGATGACATAATTGAATTACTAATGCACATACTTCTCACAAAGTGGAAAGATCTGACTCTTAATTTATTCGAAAGATATAGCACCTGCAAAATCCTTATTTATAGTCATCTTAATTACAGGCATGCTGAGAACATAGCAAGCTCGCTTCATATGAATATTAATCGTGTCATACAGATTGAAATCTACAATGAAACCTCCATCACAAGCGAAAAACTCTCAAATTACACATTTGATGTACTGGTATCTACAACTACGCTGTCGCTGGATATTCCACAGAAAATTCAGTATCTGCATTACAAAAGTCATGGCCCTTTTGTTCAGCCTGTTGTGCACCTTATAGATGAAGTCATAGCCGAGAATAAACATAAAATACATGATTATGCGCTTTCCATAATACATAAATAAAAACACTCAGTTTATGTTAATTAAACAAATACATCAAAAAACACAGAACTGTCAGCAGCTGACACTCTGTGTTTTTTCTCTATATGTTATTATTCCGTTTTATTCACAGGCCTCAACAATGGTATCTGTTATGTTCTTTGAATGATCTCCCACTCTTTCCAGATTTGAAATCACATCCAGAAAGAGGATACTGGAAATAGCAGAGCATTTTTCTGCTTGAAGCCGCTGAATATGAGCATTTCTATATTCCTTCTGGAGAAAATCTATCTGTCTTTCCGTCTCTATAATTGAACAGGCGAGTTCTTTGTCACTGGTCTCATAACTTCTGATGGCTGTTTGAAGCGCAAGATCAGTAAGTGCATAGATGACCTTCAGCTCTTCTTTGCCTTCTGGTGTTATTTCCACAGTGTTTCTGTTTCTTTCCACAGCCAGCTCCAGAATGTTTTCCGCATGATCGCCAATTCTTTCAATATCATTCAGTACATGGTATGTATGACCGATTCTCCTGAATTCTTCAACAGCCATTTCGCTAGCTGAAAGTTCAACAAGGAATTTCGTGATGATCAGCGTGATTTCATCAATCTTCTTCTCATTCGCTGTAATCAGATCGAATTTCGAGACATCATTTTCCAGAAAAGATTCAATAGCCATTTTCACATTCAGTTTTGCAAGTTCAGCAAGCTTCACTGTTTCCAGCACAACCTGTCCTTCAGCAATGCTTGGCGTCTGAAGAAGTCTTCTGTCCAGTATTGGATTTTCAACCTCATATTCTTCACCTACAATTATATTTGCAAGTTTTATGAGCATGCCTGCAAATGGAAGCATAATCAATGTACTGATCACATTAAAGAAAAGATGGAGAAAAGAAATCTGATACTTTATACTATCTGGCACCATAACAGCTACAATCTGAATCAGAAAAGAACCAAACGGCAGAATAATAATCACGCCGATTATGTTGAAGAGTACATGGACCACTGCTGCTTTCTTTGCCGTCTTGTTTGCTGTAATCGAGGATAGGATTGCTGTAATCGTGGTTCCAATATTGGCACCAAGAATGAACGGAAAAGCGATCTGGATCGTAATGCTGCCTGTCGTCGTCAGCGCTACAAGAAGCGCTGTGGTGGCAGAACTGGATTGAACGAGAAGCGTTATACCAAGACCGATCAGAAGACCTAGATACCACTTATGTCCTAGCGTAATAATCAGATCCTTAAAAACTCCTGAGTCTCTCAATGGATACATGGCATCACTCATCAGCTTCATTCCAAGCATCATGACTCCAAACCCTAAAATGATGGCTGCCACATCTCTTCTCTTCTTTGCCCTTGAAAAGAGGAACAGAAGAGATCCGATAAAGAGAAAAACCGGAATAATGGATTCCACATGCAGTGAAACGAGAAAGACGGTGATTGTCGTTCCGATGTTTGCACCCATGATCACGCCTGTTGCCTGAATCAGGTTCAAGAGACCAGAGTTCACAAAACCCACAACCATGACCGTGGTGGCCGAGCTAGACTGTATGAGTGCTGTTACAAACACACCTGCAGCCACAGCTTTCACTGGACTGGATGTCACTTTACCGAGAATAAACTTAAGCCTGGATCCGGCTGCATTTTCCAGACCATCACCCATCATGTTCATTCCGTATAGAAATAAACCAAGTCCACCAAGAAGCGTAATTAGCATATTCATGTCAAAAATTAACCTCTTTTCATCTGCATATTATTCTTATTTCATTTCAATTTTACTCCCATTTAACAGTAATAGTAATGGGCATGTTATATAATTAACTTAAACTTAACGTGACTCCTCTTTTATGTTTTACAAATAACAAATCGCTCTGAATCCCATTGATTCAGAGCGATTTGATTTATTATTCTCTTTCTTTATTAATCTCTTTCTTTGATTTCAGACACTGTATCCGCAATATTCTTGGAATGGTCACCGATTCTTTCCATGTTGGAAATCAGATCAAGGAATAGAATTCCAGCAAGCGCACTGCATCTACCTGCATTAAGTCTTCTGATATGGGCATCTCTATATTCTTTCTGGAGTGCATCAATTCTGCTTTCCACCTGAATGATGGATAATGCCTTTTCCTTGTTGTCTTCCTTGTAGCTTTCGATGGCGATGTCCATGGCATGATTCGTATAATCATAGATCGCTTTCAGCTCTTCACGAGCCTCGTCAGAGATCACCACATTCTTTTTGTTTCTTTCTTCTGCCAGCTCCATGATGTTTTCAGCATGGTCTCCGATTCTTTCAATGTCATTCAGAACATGGTAGGTATCTCCGACTCTTCCAAATTCATTAACATTGAGATCACTGCTTGAAAGTTGTACAAGGAAATTAGTGATGATTTCAGTCACTTCGTTGATTTTTGCCTCATTTTTATAAACAAGGTCCACATTCTTCAGATCATTATCAGCAAATGCTTCCGTTGCCAGTTTCACATTCTCCTGAGCAAGCTGCGCAAGTTTTACTGTTTCGAGGATTACCTGTCCTTCTGCGATACTTGGTGTGAGAAGAAGTCTTCTGTCAAGAATTTCAGATTCTCTGTCTTCTTCCTCTCCAACGACTTTCTGTGCAATCTTAATCAAAAGACCTGCAAATGGCAGCAGCACTATGGTGTTGGCTACATTGAAAATCAGATGCAAAAATGAGATCTGAAGTTTTATGCTTTCTGGTGAGATAAATGTAACAATCTCCATGAGATACTTACCCATCGGAAGGAAAATGATTGCTCCGATGAGATTAAACAGCAGATGGATTACAGCAGCTTTCTTTGCCATCTTGTTTGCTGTGATGGACGAAAGAAGTGCTGTGATACAAGTACCGATATTTGCGCCTAGAATCAGTGGGAAGGCGATCTGGATTGTGATACTACCAGTGGTAGTCAGCGCTACAAGAATTCCTGTAGTTGCTGAACTGGACTGCACCAGCATAGTAATTCCAAGACCGATGAGAATCCCGAGGTACCACTTATGTCCTACTGCTAGAATCAGATTCTTGAATGCTTCTGATTCTCTCAAAGGATACATCGCTTCACTCATGAGCTCCATACCCAGCATCAGAATACCAAATCCCAAAAGGATACTTGCAAGGTCTCTTCTCTTCTTTGCTTTAGTAAACAAATAGAGGAAAGAACCAGTGAATATCAGAATAGGCACCAGCGCATCAATGTTCATTGAGACAAGGAATGCGGTGGTGGTGGTTCCGATGTTTGCACCCATGATGATTCCAGTTGCCTGGACCAGATTGAGAAGTCCCGAGTTTACAAACCCGATGACTATAACCGTAGTCGCTGAACTGGACTGAACAAGCACAGTAACAATTGCTCCAACAAATACAGAGCTTATAGGATTTGCAGTGACTTTGTTGAGTATAAATTTCAGTCTGGACCCTGCAGCATTCTCCAAACCGTCTGCCATCATCTTCATACCATAAAGGAATAGGCCTAGACCACCGAAAAGTCCGATTATCATGTTAATATCCAAAAAAAGTCCCTCCAAATTGAGTTCAATATTTCAACTAATGATACATCGAAATGGGCTCCATGTTAACTAAAGATTAAATGATTTAACATAGATTTAACGGTGTTATGGAAATTGTTTCATTTCAGGATGAATATTGCAAAAATAATGAATCCTGACTTTAGGAGTTTAGTAGACAATAACCCTTGATATCACTGCGTTACGCAT
>CAZXUT010000051.1:0-24765 GCA_964643785.1 uncultured Proteiniclasticum sp. | reverse complement strand
TGGAATTCTTCGGTATATACCCCTTCTCTTTCAGCCTTACAAATCCCAGTGTAGGTATTTTCAGCCGATGTCTTTCAATCGTCCAGTCAGTCACGTTATTTTTGGGGAAGTATGCTTTCACATCCGACCTGTTCTTCTTTTTGAATCTCGGGAATCCGGACTGCTTCCTGAAAAACTTCTTGAAAGCTTTCTCTCCATTCATGATGCTCTGCTTCACAGCTTTGCTGCTGACCTCTTTGATCCACAGGTATTCCGGATTGTCCGGCACGAATTCGTTGTTCAGCCATTTCGAGAAATCCATTCCGGACATGAAGCTCTTTTCCGCTTCGTAGATCTCTTTGTTTTCCGCAAGGTAGAAATTGTATATGAACCTGCAGACACCGATGGTTCTGTTTATTTTATGTTTCTGCTCCTCAGTCGGATCTATTTCCGTCTTGTAACTTTTTAGCAATCTGATCATCGCCTTTATCCTATATTTTCCTGAAACATGCTTTCAAGAAAATTGTAGCACATACGTTCTTTTATAACAATAGAATATCAAACATATCCATTTGTATCTACTGGGATAATTTGATGAGCCAGAAGCTGCTCCTGTAGATTTAATATATTCGGAAATCTCTTTAAATCCATTGTACTAGAGTTATATCAAAGTTGTAATGTCATAGAAGAAACACTTATCAATTCTGTGAATCTATTAATCATGGGTATATTTCATCACTTTTGTCCATAATTGCCTATATTTTCTTGAATCATTTGCATCTCCTATTTAGGTGGCATTACAGTAGCTGAGCCTTTAATGACGACTTCGCCCTGCTGGTTGTATGCGATGGTTTCTAGTTTTATAATATTTTTCTCTTCTATGATTTCAGTAACAGTTGCGACTGCTTTGATTGTGTCCTGCACTCGAACCGGTTTGGTGAATTTAAGCTCCTGTCCCAGGTAGATGGTTCCTGGTCCTGGAAGAAGCGTACCTAGAATAGTTGAAAAATAAGAGGCAGTAAGCATGCCGTGTACAATTCTACCCTTGAACATGGTGTCCTTGGCATACATTTCATTGAAGTGTGCCGGATTAAGATCACCGGATACACCACCGAACATGACAACATCTGCCTCGGTCACGGTTCTTTCGTAACTTTCACTGTCTCCGATTTTAATATCTTGAATAGTTTTTCCTTTCATAGTTACCTCCTGTATGATAATTAAATAACGATTCAACGCAATGTAACTGTTTAACATGATGAACATTTCATGTTCTAATTCAATTATAAACTTAATAATTTATAATTCAATAGATTATGGAAAAATAATGTTATTTTTTTAACACGAATCTGATTTGAATAATAAGCACCTGTTTTCAACCTTCTTGAATTTTTAATCCTCTTTTATTATAATTCAGTTTCAGATGATTGCCTATGAAAATGGCAATCATTGATTAAAGAAACGGTATATGGTATATTGTTAAACATTTATCGATATAGAATCATGGAAATCCATGATTCTGGTAAATAAGAGAGATCTGAACTGATGGCAGGATTGATTTTTTGTTGACGATAAAGTTCATAAAGGCAAGGGTAATTCAAGAAGAATATAAATTCGTATATCTGGTAAGAGGACCAGATAGTATTGATATACAAGGAATCTTCCTGTAATCTGCATCAGTTGAAAGGTGGTTTTATTGAGATTAATTTAACTATCGGAATTGTTCATGAAAGATAACCTTTACATTTGTTTACATAGCAATAATCAATATGGTGAAAATGATAACGTTTTTATAATGAATATGCACTAAAACAAGCCTATAAAATGAAAATAATGAAATATATGGTCTCTTTGATAAAAGCGTTGACAATGGAAACGCTATCATTTAATCTAAACATGAAGCATGATTCACATTTCATATTGGAGATTCTGATTAGAGGACTGAAGATCAAAAAGTGATCAGATTTAAGGATGTATGGTGGACCAATTAAAAAATATGGAGGAAACAAAAAAATGAGATTAGAAGACAAGATTGCAGTGGTTACCGGTGGAGCAAGAGGACTTGGACAGGCTATGGCTGAGCTTTTTGCAAATGAAGGTGCAAAAGTTGTTGCAGTGGATATGGGAGAACTTACCTATGAAAACCCCAATGTGGAAGGCTATAAGCTCAACGTGACGGACGTAGAAGCATGTAAAAAGTTTGCGGAGTATGTTACTGAGAAATATGGCAGAATCGATATTCTTGTAAACAATGCTGGTGTAACGAGAGATGCACTGACAAGAAAGATGACAGATGAGATGTGGGATTTTGTCATTGATGTCAACCTGAAGGGTGTTTTCAATCTTACAAGATTCATCGGACCACAGATGCAGGTGAACGGAAAAGGATCCATCATCAATATCTCTTCTGTAGTCGGAGAGTTCGGTAACATCGGACAGGCAAACTATGCAGCAACAAAAGCAGGTGTCATCGGCATGACGAAGACATGGGCTAAGGAATTTGCCATGAAGGGTGCTCAGGTCAGAGTCAATGCGATTTCTCCTGGATACACCATGACAGACATTCTGAAGACTGTACCTCAGGATCTTCTGGATAAGTTTGCAGCGCAGACCATGCTGGGAAGACTGGCACAGCCTGAAGAAATAGCAAAGGCAGCACTGTTTCTGGCATCAGATGATGCATCCTATATCACTGGACATAACTTATCCGTTAACGGAGGAATGAGACTGTAAGGAGGACTATCATGACAAACGTTGGAATTGTCGGAACTGGCATTTATATTCCAGAGACCCATATGACAGGGGAAGAAATAGCCGAGAAGACCGGCGGCATCTGGTCAAAAGAAGCGGTAGTCGAAAAACTGGGCATCAGAAAGAAACCGATTCCCGGTGAAAAGGACGGTACCCAGGAAATGGGCGCTCTGGCGGCATTAGATGCTTTGAAAAATACTGGAACAGATCCTCTGGACATCGATGTGATTCTTTGTGTAGGGGAGGAGTGGAAAGAGTATCCTCTTACCACCTCAGCTCTTTATATACAAGATCGCATAGGTGCAGTGAATGCCTGGGGAATTGACTTGGCCAACAGATGCTGCACCACTGTGACTACAATGAAGATTGCAAAAGACATGCTGATGTCCGATGACAGTATCAATACGATACTTGTGGCTGGTGGATACAGAAATGGTGACTTTGTGGATTACAGCGATAAAAATATGTCCATGATGTATAACCTTGGTGCTGGTGGTGGAGCCATCATCCTGAAGAAAAATCACAACAGAAATCTTCTTCTTGGTTCCCATATCATTGCAGATGGTTCTCTTTCTAGAACAGCTGGTGTTGAAATCGGCGGAACCTGCAATCTCATCACATCAGAAAACAGAGATGAGGCATACAAGAGCTTAAGGCTTATGGATCCAAAGAAGATGAAAGACAGACTCAATGAAGTATCCATGCCGAACTGGTACAAATGCATCGATGAGTCTCTTAGAAAGTCCGAGCTTGAGAGAAAAGACATAGACTATCTGGCCATACTACATATGAAGCGCTCCGGCCATATAGCGATGCTAAGTGAACTGGGGCTCACGAAAGACCAGTCCATTTATCTGGAAGATTATGGTCATATCGGTCAGGTGGATCAGATTTTATCTCTTCATCTGGCACTGAAAGAAGGAAAGGTCAAAGATGGAAGCGTTGTTGCCATGGTGGCTGCCGGCATAGGTTATGTATGGGCAGCGAATGTGATCAAATGGGGTGAGAGCTAATTGAGTACCTTTATACAGATAATATTAAGAAGTCTTGAGACTGGAAGCATCTATGCTTTGGCAGCTCTAGGTATCATCATCATCTACAGAACCTCTTATACAACCAACTTTGCACAAGGTGTTGTGGCCATGTTCAATACATTTGTGGTCACATTCCTTTTCAACAAGTTAGGAATACCTTTATGGATGGCGGTCATGGGCGGAATAGTCAGTGCGATCATGACTGGTTTTCTCATAGATCTACTGATCATAAGGCATACGAAGAATGTTTCGCCGGTGGCGAAGCAGATCATCACTCTTGGCCTGATCATGATTGTTTTAGGTCTGGCACCGATCTTCTTCGGTGTAGATCCTTTAAGATTACCTAGGCTTATAGAAAGTGGTGACTTGGCAGTTTTCGGAGCATCCATCTCCTATAACGGACTGTTCAACATTGCTCTGGGACTTGCCATCATGATGCTGATGTTCTTCATACTGCAGAGAACCAAATGGGGACTTGCCATAAGAACCACTGCATCCAACGAATTCGTTGCAAGGCTCATGGGTGTGCCCACAAAGAACGTGACCATGGCTGCCTGGGGCGTGGCTGGTGTACTCGGTGTCATCGCCGGTGTTATGACTGCGCCAATGACCTCAGTGACCTTGAATCTGATGGATGAAGTTCAGATCACAGCACTTGTTGCCTGTGTACTGGGAGGATTCCAGACATTTCACGGACCAGTCATCGGTGCCTATATCATGGGGATCGTAAGAAACCTGCTGCTGTTTTATGTTTCATCCGTATGGGGTGGACAGATTCTATACATTCTTATCCTGGTATTCATAGTCTTCAGACCCTATGGATTAATCGGTAAGAAGATTGTGAAGAAGGTGTAAGATGAAGAGTATGACAACACAGAAGAATCTATTTCAGAAATATCCCTTTGTCGGATTTATCCTATTCGGATTGCTTCTTGCAATGATACCGACCTTAGCCAGTATGGGCATTCTAAAGAACGGTCACGTGACCACCATCGGTGGAACCCTGATCTATGCCATTGCAGCTTTAGGGCTCAATGTGCTGCTTGGATGGTCGGGACTGATTTCACTGGGTACTGCAGGATTCATGGGACTTGCCTCCTATATATCAGCATATCTCACAGTAGATATGAATATACCTTTTGAAATCTCCTTTTTCCTGGCGGTACTGATTCCTACACTACTAGGTATTCTCGTAGGTCTTGTATCCCTGAAGATCGAAGGTCTCTACCTTGCTATTGCAACCCTTGCTGTAGCTGAAGTGCTTAGAAAGACCTTTGAGGAGCTGGGACAGTTCACTGGAGGATTCAGCGGGAAATCAGCAGAATATCCTACATTATTTTTCGGGCTCCTGAAGCTGGATCGAACCACCACATTCTATTTCATCGTTTTTGTCCTGGTCATCATCATGATCCTGACTTCAAATATGATGAAGGGAAGACTTGGTAGAGCACTGAATGCCATGAGAGGCAGTGAAGCTGCAGCTCAGGCCATGGGTGTGAATCTTCTCACCCATAGACTCATCGCATTTGCACTGGCAACAATCTTTGCAAGTGTAGCAGGTGTTCTGTATGTTCACTTTGTTAAATTCTCTTATCCATCGACCTGGGGCTTGGCCATGTCTCTTAATTTCCTGGCCATCATCATCATCGGTGGACTGAGATCCATTTACGGAACCGTACTCGGTGCATTCATCGTCTATGCGGTACCAGACATGTTTCTTAAGCAGATTCCATACCTGGAGAATTTATCCTATGTTCTGAACGGAATGCTGATCATTCTGGTCATCATCTTCTATCCGAACGGGCTCATAAGCATAGGGTATGACATCAGAAAACTATATAGAAAGCTCAGAAGAGGAGGGACAAAGAATGAATAAGATGGAAGATCATGTACTGACCGTGGACGGATTATCCATTGCATTCGGTGGCCTCAAGGCTGTAGATAACCTTTCCTTCGACATCAGAGATAAAGAAATATACGGGCTCATCGGTCCCAATGGAGCGGGTAAAACCACAGTATTCAACTGCATCACCCAGTTCTACAAGCCGGACAAAGGAGACCTCAGATTCAAAGGGCGTGGCGATCAGGTGGTGGATCTGACGACAAAGCCTGTACATGATATCATTCGGCAGGGTCTGGTAAGAACCTTCCAGAATGTGGAGCTGATCAGAGAACTCAGCATCTTAGACAATGTACTGATCGGTGGACATATCGACTTCAAAGCAAATACATTTTCCCAGGCTTTGAGGCTCCCCAATGCAAGACATGAGGAAAAGAAGTACAAAGAAGAAGCGGAGAAGATTCTTGCTGACCTTGGTATTCTGGACAGAAAAGATATGCTGGTGGGTGGTCAGCCCTACGGTATTCTTAAAAAGGTGGAGTTTGCCAGAACCCTTATGGCAAGACCCAAGCTGATCATACTGGATGAACCGGCTGCAGGACTAAACGATAGTGAAACTATTGATCTGGCTAGACTCATCAAAAGAATCAGAGATCAGTATGACTGCTCGATCCTTCTGGTTGAGCATGACATGAGACTGGTCATGGATGTCTGTGACAGAATCTGCGCCATCAACTTCGGAAAACTTCTTGCCATTGGCTCACCGAAGGAAATCCAAGGAAATAAGGCTGTTCAGGAAGCCTATCTAGGAGTTGAGTAATATGAGTGAGAAGAAAATCGCACTTGAAATAAGAAATCTTAAAGTAAGTTACGGAGCCATCCATGCTTTAAAGGGCATCGATCTTACAGTATATGAGGGAGATGTTGTGGCAATTCTCGGTGCCAATGGCGCAGGAAAGACCACAACGCTGAAGAAAATCAGCGGCATCATTGATGCAGAAGAAGGTTCCATCAAGCTTTACGGCCAGGACATCACAAAAATGGAACCTGAAAAGATCGCCAGACTTGGAATATCCATGTCACCGGAAGGTAGAGCGGTATTCAAAGATCTGACCGTAGAAGAAAATCTGAAAGCAGGCGCATTCACCTTAAAAGACAAAGCCAGAATCAAGAAGAACTTCGAAAGAGTATACAGTTACTTTCCGGTTCTTCAGGAAAGAAAGAATCAGGTTTCTTCAACTCTTTCAGGTGGAGAGCAGCAGATGCTGGCCATCGGAAGAGCGCTTATGGGCAGTCCGAAGGTGCTGCTTCTGGATGAACCTTCCCTGGGACTTGCTCCGCTGATTGTTCAGGACATCATGAAGATCGTCAAGGAAATCAAGGAAGAAGGCACCACGGTGGTCATCGTAGAGCAGAACGCTGCACAGACTCTGAAAATAGCTGATTACGGATATGTCATAGAACTGGGCAGCATAAGCACCCATGGAAAAGCATCCGTACTTGCAAATGATCCTAAGCTTGTTGAGGCTTACCTGGGCAAGCACTGATTTCATATTTAATGTACATTTCGTACTTGAATAACAGATCACAACAGACCAGAAAACAACATACCAGAACACAAACTGCCAGAACACAACATACCGGTCAACAACGTACCATACTATCTATTATGAAGATGACAATGGAAACCATTGTTAATTTTAAGGAGGAATAATCAATGAAAAAAATCATTTCTTTGTTAGCATCCCTAGCAATAGTGGCATCCCTTGCAGCATGTGGTGAAAAAGAAGAGACTCCTGCGGAAACTCCTAATGAGACTCCAGCTGAAACTCCAGCAGAAGAACCTGAAGAAGAAGAGGAACCAGCACAAGGTGTTACTGATACTTCAATCCTAGTAGGTAACTCCGCTGCTACATCAGGCGCTTATGCACCTGTTGGTGTACCTTTCAATGCCGGAATCGAAGCTTACTTTAAAATGGTCAACGACGCTGGTGGTGTAGATGGAAGAAATATCGAATTTACACATATTGACGATGAATTTGATCCTGTAAAGGGTAAAGCTGCTCTTTCTACACTGGTAGAAGATGATGAAGTATTTGCGCTTGTTGGTCACTTCGGAACACCTGTAGTAGGTGCTACCATTGAAGACATCAAGGAATACGGAGTTCCTGCAGTTTACTTTGCAACTGGTATCGGTCAGCTTTATAATGATAAGGCAGAGGGCAGAGACAGAGGCATTTTCCCAGTACAGCCGATCTACAAGACCGAAGGCCAGATTATGGTAGCTCGTGCTGTAGGTGACTTCGAAGCGAAGAAGATCGGTGTGATCTATACCAATGACGATGCTGGTAAGGACCTTTACTCTGGTGTTGAAACCAAAGCAAAAGAACTTGGAATAGAAGTTGTCGCTGAACAGGTTGCTGCAGGTGCTACAGACGTATCATCCGCTGTAACATCCATCAAGAATGCTGAAGTGGACTTCATCATCGGTGCTGCAATTCAGGCGACAATCCCTACAATCGTGAAGGAACTTGCTGCTCAGAACGTGAACAAAGATGTCATCACAACTTACGTTAACGTTTCTCCAGTAATTTCTGAAGCAATTGTTAATGAAATCGACGGAAAATTTGATGTATACGGACTTGGCTGGGTTGACCTGGTTGAGAATGCAGACTCACTTGCCGCATTTGCAGAGTGGGCTCCAGAATATGCTACAAACGTATATGCAATGACAGGATGGATCGCTGGACACTTCTTCACAGAAGGTCTTAAGAGAGTAGAAGGAACAGTCACTTGGGAGAAATACATGGACGCACTTGAAAGCGAACCAATCAAAAACCCATTTGGCGGAACCATCGACTATGCTGCAGGTTCAAGAGCAGGTACTCAGGAAATGAATCTTTCCAAGGTTGCCCTGGTTGACGGAGCTGCTGGATGGGAACCTGTTGATGGACTTCAGTCCATGGATTCACTTCTAGGAAACTAGTAAAAAACAAACTGAATAAAAATGACCGACAGGTACCGTGGGACACACGGAAACATCTGATTCTTATCAGATGAGGCTTACCCACCACTTTTCGGTGGGGAATGTGTCTACACAGATGAAATTGGTCTAGGATAAGGGCAGGCTGATACCTGCCCTTATTTTAAAATGAACCTTGATTAGGAGGAATAGTTAAGATGTCGTATAAAGAAAAAGTCATAACTTTACAGCAGGCTCTGGATATGATAAAGCCTGACATGAATATTGTAACAGGACTTGGTGCAGGAGAAGCACAGCTCATAATGAACAACATTCATACCATAGCAGATCGAGTGAAGAACGTCACAATCACCAACTGCCTGTCCATGGCCCATGGTGATTTTTTAGGAGAGGAGTATGCGGAAAGTTTCAACATTGACGGCTGGTTCTTTTCTCCACCTTTAAGAAAAGCTTTTAAGAATGGCAATATCTCCTTTATTCCGAATCATCTGCACTTGGCCGGATGGAAGAGACTGGACCATGTTACACCTGATATTTTTGTGGGTACGGCGACAATGCCTGATGAACATGGGTTTATATCCCTTTCCACATCCAACACCTATGAATCCCAGATGATTGAAAAAGCGGATGTTGTTATTCTTGAGATCAATCCTAATTATCCGAGAACATTTGGTGATGTGGAAATCCATTATTCCGAGATCGATTTTTTCATCGAAGCGGATTATGCGGTTCCTGCCCTTCCCGATACAGAGCCCAATGAAAAAGACAAGAAAATAGGTGAATATATAGCAGAGCTGATCAACGACGGAGATACACTTCAGCTCGGTATAGGAGGAATTCCAAATGCTGTGGCATCTGCCCTGAAGGGGAAGAAAGACCTGGGGATTCATACAGAAATGATGACGTCAGGCATGGTGGAACTCATTGAAGCAGGGGCCGTGACAGGAAAGAAGAAAACACTTCATAAGGGGAAGCATGTAGCAACCTTTGCCCTAGGCAACAGAAAGCTCTATGACTTCATAGACAACAATCCGTCTGTGATGATTCTCAACGGAAAGTATGTCAACGACCCGCATATCATAGGTCTTAATGACAATATGGTATCCATCAATACTGCCATGGAAGTGGATCTTTCAGGTCAGGTATGCTCCGAATCCATCGGACATATCCAATTCTCTGGAACAGGCGGACAGGCAGATACAGCTATCGGTGCGCAGAAAGCGAAGAATGGAAGAAGTTTTATCGCCCTTTATTCCACTGCCATGGTGAGAAATCCTGAAACAGGCGTAAAGGAAGAGACATCCAAGATCGTACCTCTTTTAAAGAGAGGAGCCATAGTGACCTTGTCAAGAAACGATGTGGATATGGTGGTCACTGAATACGGTGTTGCTCATTTAAGAGGAACCAATGTGAGAGAAAGAATCCAAAGACTCATTGCCATCGCGCATCCTGATTTCAGAGACGAGATCATGAAGGAAGCCCATGAAATCGGTCTGATTTTTGAGAAATAGGAGGAAGAAATGGCACATTTCAGCTTAAACGGAAAAAAAATCTACTATGAGACCCATGGAGAAGGCAAACCACTGATTCTTCTGAATGGAATCATGATGTCCACTAAAAGCTGGACTATATTCAAGGAAGCGTTCAGTCATCAGAACAGGCTGATTCTACTTGATTTTCTGGATCAGGGCCAATCAGATAAGGTGGTGGAGCAATATACTCAGGACCTTCAGGTGGAGGTTCTGAAAGGGCTCATCGATGAACTGGGTTATGAAAAGGTGAGTATCCTGGGCATTTCCTATGGCGGAGAAGTGGCGCTGAACTTCATCACGAAGTATGAGGCCTATGTGGACAGACTTGTGCTCTTTAACACCACATACAAAACAAGTCCATGGCTGAAAGATATCGGTGACGCCTGGAACTTAAGCAGTGAGAATGCCATGGACTATTACCTGACTACAATTCCTGTCATCTATTCACCGGCTTTCTATAATAGAAACAGAGAGTGGATGGAGGCCAGAAAGAAGCTATTGACGGATACAGTTTTCAGTAATAAAGACTTCATGGATTCCATGGTCAGGCTCACCATCAGCGCAGAGAACCATGACGTTACAAAAGCGCTTTCTGGAAACAAAACAAGAACATTGATCGTCAGCAGTGAGAATGACTTCGTGACGCCAAAGGAGGAGCAGCAGGCGCTTCATAAGCTTCTGGTGAATTCAGATTATGTGATGCTGCCAGACACCGGACATGGATCCATGTACGAGAAGCCTGCTCTTTTCACAGCGCTGACCTTAGGGTATGTCAATGCCCTTGATCTTGATATGAGTGTGCTGTAAAGAAGTATAGTTGAAGCTGTTTCATATTTTGATTTTATATGTTAAAATTTTAATGATATAAAACAAAAGACCAGTCCATTTTACAAAAGAGAAGGGCTGGCAGTTAGGAGAAACACTTGGAAGAGTTTGTAAATTTACCGAAGACCAAAAGAGGACAAAAAACTTTAGACAATATCGTACGCGCTGCAGAGGGGCTTTTTTACGAAAAGGGGTATCATGCCACATCCATCATCGATATCACCAATGAATCGAACATTGCTCTGGGCACTTTCTATATCTATTTCAAGGATAAATACAGCTTATACAAGTATCTGCTTCTAAGCTACAGCCATGATATCAGAAAAGCCATAGCATTGGATATCAAACCAACGCATACAAGGTTTGAAGCGGAAAAGATCGGTCTGAAAGCGTTTCTTCAGTTTATTCGGGAAAACAAACATGTTTACAACATCATCTGGGAGTCACTATACATCGACAAGACATTGTTTGTAGATTATTATGAAAGCTTCGCCAGAAGATACGCCCATGCACTTGAAAAGGCACAGGGTGAGGGAGAAGTGATGAATGTTGACCCGGTGATGCTCAGTTATCTCCTTATGGGTGTGTCCAATTTTATTGGACTGAAGTATGTCATGTTTGATGAGAACAATGAGGATGATTTCGATGCACTTGTAGACAAAGTCATGGAGATCTTAAGAGTGGGTATATTTATTCAGGACAAAGAGAAAAAGTAGCACCGATTGAGACAATAGAAAATTGAGACAGGTCTCTCTAATCAGTACTATTTAATCAAGATCAGTAGAGATAAGAGGTGTAGCTAAAATGGAATTGGGCATATTTTTAAGCCTGATCACTATTCTTTTTTTAGAAGCAGCCAGATATTTAAGAACGATCAAGAAAAATAATAATGAGATCAAGGAATTAAAAGGCAGAATAGCTGAACTTGAAACTTTATTGAAAAAGTAAATGTGCAATTGAATGAACCCGGAAAATCATCACACAGGATGATTCTCCGGGTTTTTGTATGGGTCGTATTTCTGACTATTTCAGGAAATAGAGAATCAGAAGATGAAGGGGATAGGCCGCATAGAAGCCATACTTCATCAAGGTGTTACTGACACCCGGTTTTCCATTGTAGGCTACGATAAAAGGAATGGCAAGGATTGAATAAAGCTGAAGCCCACCAGACAGAAGGACATTCAGGACACTTATAAGAATGAACATCAGAATCACTTTAGAGATTCCTTCCATCTTTCTTACGCCGTAGAAAGTGAGTATATATAAAATGCCTAGGACACCATAATCTGTACGAAGGAGTTCGGATAGAAAAATTGCGATGAGAAGTCCTCCAAAAGAGATCAGGGGTTTTTTCACGGTATATTCTTCAATGGCATGAACCGCCATGAGTCCAAGAAAGAGCGTGAAAAAGATGTTCTGATGTGTATTGTTTATTCCACCGAAAAATGCATAATCAAAGGGGATTTCAGATATCAGGGCAAAAATCAGCAGCCTGATACTGTATTTTTTCACATCTCTGGTATGAAAGTACCCTTCAACAAGAAGAAAACAGTATATGGGAAAAGCGATTCTACCGATGATCCTGAAGTTAGGTTCAAAGGAAAAGAAGATTGCCCCCACATGGTCTATGATCATGGTCAGTAGTGCGATGAGTTTTAAATATGTGCTATTCATAAAATCAACTCCTAATCTGATTATAGTGATTGCGACTGCTTTGTGAAAGCGTTTTATGTAGAAAAAAGCTCAGGAATGAAGAAATTTCTTCTTCCTGAGCATATGCTACTTATAGAGTTCTAACCGATGTTTTTAGGGAACCAGGGAAAGAACTTATTGGTTCTTCGAGTATAGGCCTTAAAGTCTTCGCGGTCCTTGTACTTTTTCTCCAATAGCGGTACTCCTGAAACGTAAAGCAGAAGAAGTGTCATGATGATGGGACTGACAATGAAGAGAAGATCTCTAAGTCCGGCTAAGGATACGAGGAAGATTCCCCACCACATGGCGGATTCTCCGAAGTAGTTTGGATGCCTGGTATAGGCCCAGAGTCCTTCTGTCATGAGCTTACCTTTGTTCTCGCTTTTCGCTTTGAACGTCTTAAGCTGTTGATCTCCCAGGGTTTCGAAGAGGAACCCGATGATCCATAGAAGGATCCCGATGTAATTGATTAAGGTCAGGCCCTGAACTGAGGATGTGTTGGTGCTGATGATGGGCAGTCCTACGATATAGGAGAGGACACCCTGCAGCACAAATACATTGAGGTAAGCTTTCAGCATAGGGAAATTGTTTCCCCATCTTTCTCTCATGTTGATGTAGCGGTAGTCTTCAGGCTTATTCCAGTTTCTTACGGTGATGTAGAAAAATAGTCTCAGCGCCCAGATGAGCACCATGGCTGTAAGCACATAGGAACGTATTCCTGGATCAGTTGCGATGATCAGAGTATAAAGTGCCACCAGTAGAAACGAAGGTCCCCAGAAGCTGTCCACGATGGAATTGTTTTTCAGCACTTGAGCGACTACGAATATGATGGTAAAAAATATCAGTAGAAGCAGTGCGCTTCCTAAATAAGGGTTCATAATTCTCCTTTCTCGCACATGTAGGATACGGCAACGGTTCCGACACCTGCGCTCATTCCTACGATGGTAGAAATGTTCATGAGATATTCCGGTTCATAGCCCAGTAGAGCTACGGATCTTTCTAGCAGATCATTTGCACGCTTTTCAGCATTTGCATGAAGGATGGCAAAACGGGTGATTTTCTTATTCATATGATCCTCTTTCATGATCTGGAGTATCTTATCCGTATTTGATTTTTCACTGAATGCTTTGGCTGCGATGCTGCCTTTCCCTTCCTCATCCAGTGAAACAACAGGTTTCAGATTGACGATGGAGCCTGCAAGGCCTGCAGCCCGGTTGAGTCTTCCTGAGCGGACCATATACTTCAGCGTGTTCACGCTGACAAGGATTCTTGTGTCTTTTATTAAAGATTCAATTTCTTCTACAATATCGGACATTTCATATCCTTTTTGTATCAGTTCGGAAGATTTCATGACCAGAAGGCCTTCAGCGCCTGAATTCTGTTTTGAATCGATGACGATGATCTCTTTTCCTTGTTTTCTGAATCTCTCTGCAGCCTTATCAAAGACACCATGGGTTCCGCTTTGGGCTTTGGCTACCGTGATCACAATGATCTTGTCATAATGTGATGCAATGGTGCCAAGATAATTTTCTGCAGTCTTTGGATTGGGCTGAGCTGATTTCGGATACTCTTCCACCTGATCCAGGAGAGGATAGAAAATATCTGGTGTCATGGTCACCTTATCAAGATAGGTGGAACCGTCAAATAGAAGGTTCAGTGGCATCATATGAATCTGATGCTCATCCATGTAGTCTAAAGGAAGATCTGCTACGGAATCGGTGACCAGAGCGATGGGGTATTTCCTGCTATAGGCATCTTCGTTCTGCCTGACCATATCGTCGGCTTTCTGCTGTATGATGGTTCCTTTTGTTTTAAGGATCTGGAAAATCTGGGCGGGGTCGTTGGTATGGATATGGACATTGGCTTTTCCAGTGTTTCCTGCAACGATGAGAGAATCTCCATAAGGTTTCAGTTCATTTCTGATTTCATCCAGATCAAGATTTTTACCAGAAAGAAGGGCTTCAGTGCAGAATCTTTCATTGATCACATCATGGTCATGGGAAGGGTATTCAACGAAATCAACCTCTTCCTGATCAATATCATGATCAGAGACAAAGTGGCCGGTTTTAAGAAACTGCGTAAATCCCTGGATGAAATAGACAAAACCCTTGGCGCCTGAATCCACCACATTGGATTCTTCGAGAATCTTCAGCTTGTAGGTTGTCTCCTTCAAAGATACGAGTGCATCCTGTGCTGAATTAGCAAGAAGTTCATGGAAGTCCTTGGCATGGTCCTTATATTTGTCTATGGCCTCTGCCCAGTCTTTGATGACGGTGATGATCGTACCTTCTACAGGATTTGAAATAGCGTGATAAGCATGGGGTACGGCATTTTTCACCATATCGGCAAAGCCGAACATGGAGATATTCTCATCGTTTCTGATGCTCATGAAAATTCCGTTGATATACTGAGCAAGGATGATGCCGGAGTTTCCTCTTGCTCCGTTCAGCGCCGCATCGGCGATGGAGTTCATGGTCTCTCTGACTGTTCTTGCTATCTTTGCTTCCTGTATGATGGTATGCATTGTATGAGCCAGATTACTTCCGGTATCTCCATCGGATACGGGAAAGACATTAATCTCATTTAATACTCTTTTATTCCTGATGACTTCCTGGGCTCCTGAAAGAAAAGAATAATAGATTTTTTCGCTGTCTAAATTTGTTATACTCATAATCTTTTTCTCCTTAAAGTTAGCGTATATTGAACAGATTGGTAGCCACATAATAAGTGATTCCAGCTGTTGCGGCATTTAAAAAGGTTCCCCAGATTAAATCAATGATGGTGATGGTCACAGGCCAGTCTTTCAATGTGGCAAGGTTCGTCAGATCATAAGTTCCATAAGTGATGAGACCAAAGAACGCGCCGACGGTTATTGCATACACCAGGCTTTCTTTTTCTATGGCTGGAGTTATGACGAAAAATACAAGTCCGGCAATGAACAGAGCATAGAATATTAATGCTGCAGGCCAGTTGACAGGCCCCATAAGATGACCGAGGTATTCTTTATAAAGTTTTTTTGATATGACGCCTAACCAGACGATATCAACGAGAAAGAAGATGACGAGAGTCAGGAGATAGAGTTTTAAAAATTGCATAACAGATTCCTCCTTGGCATGTTCGTTAGGTTTGTTTCATATATATCTATTATAAAACAGATTAATTTCTGATTGTTGTATAAAGTGTTATTATTTCGATTATTCTGTTTGTTTTTCATGTATTATTTCATTATTTAAATCCTGATAGAGGATGGGGGAGGTGCCGAAGAATAGTCTGGTGCTGAGTGCTTCTTCTTCCAGGATTCTAAGCTCTTTAAGGAGCGTTTCGTTTCCTGTGGGGTCTTCTGTGGTTTTGATTTCCTTCAGCGGGTTTTTTGTTTTCTTCAGCTGATTGCTGTAGTTTTTCCAGAGGCTGTTCCTGATTCTGTTTGAGGTGGAAGGCTGCTCGAGAATTGATAAAATCGCTTCTCGGTATTTTTCAAGCTCCTCTGTACCTGTATCAGGTGGAAGAGCTGCCATCTCTTTTCCAAGTTTTCTTGCTTCTGTGTTATGAATCTCCTGACAGACAAACTTCAGGATGTACCAGGCTTCATAGAGGTCCTTGGGATCCTTTAGCATAACGCTTCTAAACCAGGTATAGGCCATTATCCGTCTTTTGTAGTCCCAGAAAGCGATGGGATCTTTCAGTGTCTCCACGGGTAGAGCAAAGGGATGGCTTACATTTGGTTCCTCTCCTATGAAGAAATAGGTTCTTTTCTCTTTTTCATTCTCATCATAGGACAGAAATGCAAGTTCAGGATAGGATTTTTCAAGGCTTTTTATGCTGATTTCATCCTGGGCACTTTTTGTGATCCCTACATTGATTTTTTCGTGAATGATTATATTTTCTTTACGCATCCTGATTCTTACTCCTTCTGATCTCCCGGGTCACATTTTCTGCATAGAGCTCAATGTCGAATTTTCTCTCCAGGCCCTTGGCGTTCATATAACGGACTTTACCGAAAATCTCTCGTTCTTTCCATCCTCGGTCATGCTTTCCGAAGCACCAGGCCACGCCTGCAAAACCATTGGGATCTCTACCGTCGAGATTATATTTGTTGTTGAGATAGAGTGCGATTTCATATGCTTCTTCAGGCCCTTTTGTCCACTCAATGATCTTTTTGCCCCAGTACATCCGCATATATCCTTGCATCTTGCCCAGATGAACCATTTCAAGCTGCGCCGCATTCCAGTAGGGGTCATGGGTCTTACCATTTTCCAGCTCTTGTAGAGAGTAGAGATAAGGCCTTTCATCCATCTGGTGCTCCAGGAGCGTAGCTCTTGCGAAGGATGTTATGGAAGAGAAGGAATCATAATGGGGATTATGAAGAACAAAGTTCACTGCCAGTTCTCTTCTTATTATCAGTTCATCCAGAAATACTCTCTTGTTTTCAGAATGATGTTCCATAAGGGAGAGATAGATTTCTAATGGTGAAATCTGACCGAAGTGAAGATAAGGAGACAGATTGGAGCCAAGGTCCAGTGAAGGTTCATTTCTTTTCTCCGCATAGAAGCTGAGCTTGTTTTCGATGAAATCATCAAGCCTCCTCTTCGCTTCACTGTAGCCTCCCTTGTGGATACGAGAAACCTGAGGAACCTCCGCATTCACGGAAAGATCAGAGATGATTTCTTCGATGTTCTCAAAGGGGATGGAGGGAGGGTCCATGGATAAGGACAGAGAAGATTTTCTCACTTCTCTTTTTTCCAGTGGAAGGCAGTATTCCGGAATCAGCCGTTCGATTTTTCTTCGGATGGTGGCGGCGGAATACTCCTCCTTCATAGAAGTTTCATCTGCAGGCACCACTACATTGGATTCCACCTGGATCATCTGGCAGGAAACGGCCTTAGTGGCTTGAGCTCTCCAGTCTCGTTCAATCCGCAGATATCCACGGTCCGTGACAAGAAGGGCTGCTTTTTGAGAAAGCTTGACTGCACCTTCCCAGGGGGTGTTTTTCAACACGATGAACTGGATGCCCATGTTCTTCAGTTCTTCTTTTACTTCCAGAAGTCCTTCGAGCATGAAGTAGTAATGCCTGAGGTATGCTTCTGGAAAGGAATCGGTGAGTCCGAAATAGACGATGAGGGGTAGGTCAAGCCTTCTGGCTTCGTCCATGGCATAAGCCAAAGCATGATTGCAGGAAGTTCTCTGGGAAGCCTGCATCCAGTAAAGGACATAGTCTCCATTTTCATTGATGTACTCACTGTTTAGTTTCCTGATTCGTCCTTCTGGAATCATACTTACCCTCCTCTCGTGTGCTTTGTGCTTAGATATCCATTCCGACCTTTCCGTCTGTGATTTCAATAATACGATCCGCTTTTTCTGCGATTCTTCTGTCGTGGGTGATGATGACAAAAGTGGTGCCGAATTTCTTGTTGATGTCTCGTAGAAGATTGTAGATGGTTTCTGTTGTGTCTGAATCCAGGTTTCCTGTGGGTTCATCCGCCAGGATAATCTTGGGATTGTTCATAAGGGCTCTTGCGATGGCTGTTCTCTGCTGCTGACCTCCGGACATCTCCGTGGCCAGGTTGTTCTTCACTTTCTCAAGACCCACAAGATTCATGAGTTCATTGGCACGGTCAAGAGTCTCCTTACTGATCTGATCACTTATGATACGGCTAGGCATCAGGACATTTTCAAGAGCAGTGAATTCTGGCAGCAGATAATGAAACTGGAAGATAAAGCCCATGGATTTGTTTCGAAGGTCTGCCAGCTCATCTTTTTTCATCTGGTCAGTTCTTCTTCCGTCAATGAAAACTTCTCCGGTGGTAGGCTTGTCTAAAGTGCCCACAATATTCAGGAGGGTGCTTTTACCGCTACCGGACTGGCCGATGATGGAGGTGAAACTTCCTTCCTCGATGGCGAGATTCAGATCAAACAGGACCTGAGTCTTCACCGTTGTTCCATATATTTTATTGATATTATTGAGTTCTATGATATTCTTACGCATTTCTGATCACCTCGATTGGATCTAGTCTGGAGGATTTTCTGGCAGGAATCAGTGCAGCTACTACTGATGCGATGACTGCGATGCCTGCAGAAAGTGCAATGAACAGGGGATCGATAAAGAGTGGAACCACTGGTGTTCCGTCCGGATTCAGTGCGAACTTTGTAAAGACAAAGGCCAGAAGGAGTCCTAAAACAACACCTGCTATGGCTCCGGCAACCCCTAGGAGAAGTCCCTGGAACAGGAAGATGAGACTGGAGGTCTTATCTCTTATGCCCATGGCTTTCAGGATGCCGATCTGCTTGGATTTCTGCACAACGGTGATGGCAAGGATACTTGCAATGCCTAGGAGTACAGAGATCATGACGAAGACCTGAATCATGAGACTGGAGACGCTCTGCCCATTAAGACCGCTGAGTAGATCCTCATTCTGATCTTTCCAGTTGTCCACCAGAAGTTCTTCACTACTTAGCCTCTCTGTTATGGATGCATCAATTGCATCTGCCGCAAAAACATCTGTGACCTGCATGTCGATACTGGTGACCCGGTCATCGTAGGAAAACATATCCTGAGCTGTTTCAAGGGTGGTGATGGTCCAGGAGCTGTTTAATGAGGAAACGCCAAGATTGAAGATTCCTGTAACCGTGAAGGTCTGAGTGTCTCCAAAGTTTGCCACCACATCAATTTCGTCACCGATATCGATGCCTGACTCGTTCTTGAGATCGATACCGATGAGAACTTCATACTCGTTTACCGGTAGATTTCCTTCTACGACACTTTCTTTGATGTTATAGAGAGCATCCGATTCTTCGATGTTGAAACCTCTGACGAGGATGCTGTACGTATCATCTTCATGATTGATCAGTGCGGGTCCGTCTGCTGCAACCGACAGATTGATGACTTCTTTTTCGTTGTCCTTGATGGAACTTAGAATTTCATCATATCCTTCTACGAGTTTGTCTTCATTGGTTGCTGTAATACTTACCTGAGGCTGATTGCCGATGGTTGTATCCACAAGGGATTTCTGGAGCCCTTGGATCAGGGAACCGATGAAAATCTGAACGGATACACCGATGGCGATGCCAAGGGCTATGAGGACAGTCTGTCCTTTGCTTGATTTCAGGAATCTTAATGCGATTTTAAAGGGTAGTTTCATCAATGTGTCCTCCTGCAAGTGTAATGATGTCATCAAAGGTTGTCAGGTAATAGTCTGCGTTCAGAATCTCAGCTTTTTCGCCAAGCTTTGAAATGGCATTACCGCCTACGATGATTTTCACGTTTTTATCTTCTTCTCTGATTCTTGCGATGGTATTTCGAGCGGAAATCAGATGATAGGGATTGGAGATGCTGATGGCGATATAATCCAGTTTCTGGGTTTTGAGTCCTGAAATGAAAACTTCTTTAGGCGTATTGCTGCCAACATAGATGGCATCATAACCAAGCATGACGAAATAATCAGTGATCATCCTGGCGCCTAATTCATGGTATTCATCAATGGGACAGATGACGGCAATCTTTTTTCCGCTTCTGACGCCATATTTTTCGTCGCGATCTCTGATCACATAGGAATAGGAATTTTCAATGATGGTTCTGATGATGGAAGTTCTGATATGTTCTTTCCATATATCAACCTGCACATCTCCTGTACTTTCCATTGAATTTAAGGAAGGTGTCAGGATCTGTTCATACACTTCAATGACACTTAGTTTTCTGTTCTCAAGGATTTCTCTGATAAATTTAAGAGATTCTTCTCTGTTTTCGGATTCAATGATCTCATTGAATTCCATCAAGTATTTGTTCATAACACACCTCATTTTTAATAATTGTTATCCGATGTGTTCATAATATAACACGTAATGAAATATTGCAATCAATTTAATTGTATAAGTTGCCAGTTATCACAAAACGTGATTTAATAGGATAAAGAAGAATAAAAAAGCATAAATACCACATATCGTGTGTTGAAATAGAGAGTACAAGGGAAGGAGGGAAATGCTCATAAGGACTGAGCATGCAGTATATGAATAATGAATTTACCATCAGATTAAAGGAATTGAGAAAAAATAAAGGCCTTACGCAAAAAGACGCAGCCAAACTTCTTGGAATCGGACAGACCACCATAGCCAATTATGAAAATGGAACACGGGTACCAGATCTCACGAAAGTATCGGAGATCGCAGATCTCTTCAAAGTCTCTGTGGACTTTCTCCTTGGTAGAGAGGGCTATGCACTTACTGTTCAGGAGAAGAAGCCCGATGAAGAGAAACCGGACTATTCATACGAGGAGTATATGAAGAGTCTTCTGGACGGAGACAAGAAAACAGTCAGAAAGATTCTCTTGTCCTTCCTTAAAAAGGGAGTACCGTCAAGAGTGATTTATGAAGACTATATCAGGCGTTCCCTTACTGAAGTGGGAGAACTATGGGAAAAAGGAGAGCTTCCTATATGGAAAGAACATTTCATCTCAGAAATCTCTCTGGAGAACATGGCCATGATCAAAAGGCGAAAATATAAGGAGAGCGAAGACAGAAAGCCGATTCTTCTTCTTACACCAGGAGCAGAGCAGCATAATATCGGACTGAAGATGATCGGTGACATGCTGGAATCCAATGGACACAACATCATCTATCTTGGTAACCTCATTCCTACAGACAATATCATTCAGGCCATTGAGGAAAAAAAGCCTTATGCGATTGTGTTTTCTGTGACCGTCGCCTATCATATCGACTCTGCGAAAAATCTCATCGATATCCTCAAACAGAGATTCGGTACCAAAACACCTACTATCCTCATTGGGGGCAGTGCATTTGAGCACGTTGAAAATGTGGAGATCACCACTGGGGCGGACAAATTCTGCAAAGATTTCGATGAAATCGAAAAGAACCTGAGAAGAATATAGAAGAGAGGAGGCAGATGTGGTATCATGGACCCGCACTGCTTCTTGTTCATGGAGTGAAATCCCTAAAACAGAGCACAAACACTGATCTATAAGTTGCGTTTGAATTAACGCACTGCATATTATAAAATAAAGAACAAAGAGAGGTGACCTATTTGAATTACGATGCCGGTACCATTATCTTCGCCTTCATGCTGACTGTATTTGCAGGTTTAGCTACAGGAGTCGGAAGCCTTATGGCTTTCTACACGAAGAAGACCAACAAGAAATTTCTGTCCGCTGCACTGGGATTTTCAGCAGGTGTCATGATCTATGTGTCTCTTGTAGAGATCTTTGTAAAGGCAAGGTCTTCTCTGGAGGCGGTTCATGGGGAAAGTCTGGGCTATCTTTATGCGACCCTATCCTTTTTCGGAGGGATTTTCATTATTGCAATCATCGATAAACTGGTCCCTAAAGCTAAAAATCCACATGAGCTGAAAGATCCGTCTGAGATGGAAGCGCTGCCTCAGCACGAGAAGGATGCCCATGAGTCTAATCAGCTTCTTCGTATGGGGATGTTTTCTGCGCTTGCCATCGCCATTCATAACTTTCCGGAAGGACTGGCCACATTCATTGCAGCTCTCGAAGACCCTACCTTGGGTGTTAGCATTGCTGTTGCCATCGCCATCCATAATATCCCAGAAGGAATTGCAGTCTCAGTGCCTATTTTCTATGCCACAGGAAGCAGAAGAAAAGCCTTCAAGTATTCGTTCTTGTCTGGGCTTTCAGAACCTGTAGGCGCCATCATCGGTTATTTCCTGTTAAGAAGTTTTCTAAGCGAGTCCATGTTCGGCATCGTGTTCGGTATCGTTGCTGGAATCATGGTCTATATATCACTGGATGAACTGCTGCCGACAGCTGAAAAATATGGCGAACATCACATTGCAATCTACGGACTGATTGCTGGTATGATGGTCATGGCAACAAGCCTTGTGCTGATCAGTTGATGAGAAAAAGTGATTCTGGTTTAAACGCAATGATACGAAAGAAATGAAATGAATAATAAGCAAAAAAAAGACTGCTATTGAAGAGAATCAAATCTTTTCAACATCAGTCTTTTTTTCTTTCTGGTCGGAGTGACAAGACTTGAACTTGCGACCTCTAGACCCCCAGTCTAGCACGCTACCATCTGCGCTACACCCCGACGAACAAATCAATTATAGCGCATGCACCTATAAGATTCAAGGTGTTGACTAAGATGGACCGATGAGAGCTAAATGAGAAAATCAAAGAAGAAGAAAAATGCAGAAGGTAGGAAAACAGAACCGTTATGATTGTAAAAATCTATAATATTATCGGACAAATTGAAAAGGGAAGTAAGTTCAAAATTTTATAATAAAGTCATAAAGTTTTATGAAATTTACGTATAGGTTTAACATCTTAAAAAGTATTGATGTTATTTTATGATGTAATTACAATAGTAAAAAACAAGAGGTTAAAGACTTACTCTAGAAGATTGAGAAGAAAGAGAAATTAGTTTTATTTCATGATCATGATTTGAAGAATGTGAACTTAAGTAATTACGGTATTTAAATCTGATCGTATAGTTTGCAAATAATTAACATGTGAGATATTCTAACTAAATTGAAAATATGTTACAATTTGTATCAAGAGGTGGATTAAATGATTAAAAATATTAAAGTTAATAATTTTAAATCTTTTTGTGATGCGGATTTTGACTTAATGCTAGGAAAGGATCCTAATCCTAGAATTTTTATTTATGGGGAAAATGGAGTAGGAAAATCTAATTTTGTAGATATTTTTAACTTCGTAAAACATTCAACCGGAACGCTAACATCATTTTATAATATGCAGAAAATCGTTTCATCCATTTCAAAAGAGAGACCTCGAACAGACTCATTGTATTCAGAGCTTTTCGAGGGAATCAATAGTGATATGGAGCAATTAATCATAAAAAATAAAACTATTGGACATCCAGGCAATATGACTATTCGAATTGATTTTGTCATAGGTGGAGATAATAATGGATATTATGAAATTGAAACTAACAATCAAGAAATGATTAAAGAGACTTTGTACGGTAAAATAAATCAGCGAACAGGGTTACTTTATTCTATTTCAAAGGATGCTGGCGTTAATCTAGGATCAGCTGTTATTAAAAAATCTATATATGCGAAAGAACTTGTAGAGAAAATAGATCAATACTGGGGAAAACATACTTTTCTTTCAATTCTAGATTTTGAACTTTCAAATAAGAATGTTACTTATTTAACAGAGACTTTAAATAATAATATGATGGATATTTTATATTTCTTCAGGAATTTAAATATCCTATCTCCAGATACTATGCTTGACTATAAGTATAATGGCGGCAACAAGATTGGTGGATATAATATATTTTCCGGTAAGTTACCTGTTGAAGAAGAAGGTATTGAAAAGAAGAAAGAAGAACTTGAAATCATTAGAATGTTCATTGAAAATATATTAAAGGCTCTGTATATAGATATAAAAATGGTTTATTATAAATATGACTACTCCGATAAAAGATTTTGCTATGACTTATTTTTGAAAAAATTAGTCGGAGAAAAAGTTATTGATATAAAATATAATAATGAATCTACAGGCACGAAAAAAATTATTAAATTATTACCTTCTTTCTATAACTTATCACTTGGTAAAACAGTTGTTATTGATGAAATAGATGAGGGTATTCATGATTTAATGATGAGAAATATTTTAGAGTCAATTAATAAATCAAAAAATGGTCAATTAATAACAAATACACACAATACCCTTCTAATGGATTCAATGCCTAAAAATATGATTTATATTCTCGATGTAGATGATAAGGGAAACAAAGAGCTATTGCCAATAACAGCGTATGGTGAAAGAATACAAAAAAATCATTCGGTTAGATCTAAGTATCTGAAAGGTCACTATAAAGGAATACCATATTCTGTCAACTTTGAGTTAGAAGAGGTGGCTCACGAAACGATGCATGCATTTGAAGAAAGGGAGTCCGCTGATGAAGAATGATGGTAGCTTAAGAGCTATTGTGATATGTGCAGGGAAAAGTGAAGTGGATATTTTTACGAATATAAAACGTCCATTGAAAATTACTATCGAAGTTATTTCTGATAAAAATGGAAGGAAAGGCTATCAAATTGAAAGTCTGGGTAATATTTTAGAAAATGTACATTTTAACCCGGATTATTCAAGTAATTAGCAAATGACATGATTTTTCATTTCTAAA
>CAZXUT010000050.1:0-25140 GCA_964643785.1 uncultured Proteiniclasticum sp. | reverse complement strand
GCGGAAGAACTGTAGGTTCAGGCGTCGTTACTACGATCCAAGCTTAATTAAATTTATACTTAAATTTAAAATGTCAGAGGATAAAGAAATTTATCTTCTGGCATTTTTTTTGTTTCCGGGTTTGTTGCGGTGAACGGGGGAACAAGGTAGAGTATCTATAAGCATGACGAAATAGAATAATGCCTTGAAAGTGTTGATATAGTTATAAAGAAAACAATTTCTAAAATTACTTTACAACGTAACAATGTTATGTTAATCTGAAAAAGATATATATACAGTTTTAATAAGGAGGCCTCTATGCGTAAATTGCTTTTACGAGACAGAAAAGGATTTATAAAATATCTGATCGGCTGTGCCATACTGATCACTGAATTTCTTCTGACGAATCTGGCCATTGCAAAGATTGCTGGAGTAGTGCAGACGCAGAGTATGGATGATCTATACAAGTACAGTATCCTGGCGCTTTTCGCCTTTATATATGCTGCACTCATATTTATCGCTTCAAGACTTCTTCGCATCGGATTTATGAGAGATACGACTTTGACAATCCGAAGAGAGGCTTTTAAGAATATCATGACGAAAACCACAAGAAGCTTTAACAGAAGACTGAGGACGGAGTACATCTCCAATCTGGTCAATGATATCAATACATTTGAAGGGAAGTATTTCCATGCGCTTCTGAATCTCTTTTTTGGTGCTTCGATCTATTCAGTGAGTCTTTTGATTCTCTTCTTTCTGGACTATAAGCTGGCGCTGATGATGCTCGCGGTGTCTCTCCTTGTCTTCTTTATCAATCGGGTATTTCAGAAAAAGACCATCAGGATGCAGGAAGATGTGCAGAAAAGCAATGAAGAATTCACGGTGAATGTTTCAAACACCTTTTCAGGACTCGAAATATTGAAGCTCAACCGAATTGAAGACCGGTTTCTCTTAAACTCCATGAAGGAGACAGACAGACTTGAAAGAAGAAAGGCGAATTATTTCATTTTCACTTTCTGGCAAGGGAGATTTTCAAATTTCCTAGGATTCATCACGACAATCATGATTCTATATTATGTGATTTCAACAGCAGGCGAAAACTTTGATCTTTCCAGACTCATGTTCACTGTCACCATGGCAAATTCCACAATCTGGCCGATCACTGAAATCATGCCGCTTTTCAATGTACTGAAATCCAATGCCACCATC
Source organism: uncultured Proteiniclasticum sp. (assembly GCA_964643785.1). Classification (GTDB taxonomy): domain Bacteria; phylum Bacillota; class Clostridia; order Clostridiales; family Clostridiaceae; genus Proteiniclasticum. Next base: position 23,952 of record CAZXUT010000050.1, on the reverse strand, counting down.
ATTGAGAATATACTGAAGAAAGATGATGACAGTGAGAAAACCGGAGAAACTTCGGACTACCAGTTCAATAAGGATATTGAAATAAGAAATCTTTCTTTCAGTTATGATGACAAGATTGTTCTGAAAGATGCGCATCTCAGAATACAGAAAGACAAAAAATACCTGCTGAAAGGTCACAGTGGATCAGGAAAGTCTACCTTGATCAATCTCCTCTCAAAGGTTTTCGAGAACTACGAAGGTCAGATTCTGGTGGATGGAGAAGATCTTAAAAAGATCAGAGAAGACAGTTTCAATGAAAATGCAAGCTTCATATACCAGGATGTGTTTCTCTTTGAAGATACCATCAAGAATAATATCGCTCTGTACAAAGATTATTCTGATGATGAAATAAGTTCTGCAGTGGAAGGGGCGGGACTCAAGTCTCTTCTGGATAAGAAAGACAATGGACTTGAAGAAGTCATCGAAGAAAACGGAAAGAATCTTTCCGGTGGAGAGCGTCAGAGAATTTCCATCGCACGAGCCATCATCCGTAAGCCGCAGATTCTTTTTGCCGATGAAGTGACATCAGCGCTGGATGAAACGCTGGGAAGACATGTGGAGGATACGATCCTTTCACTGGATACCACGGTGATTGCCATCTCTCACAGATTTTATAAAGGGGTCTCGGAGAAATATGATTACGTCATCGAAATCGTCAATGGCGGAATCACCTTAAAAACCATGGAGGAGTATATGGCGGGGGTGCAGTATGAATAAAGTATATAAGAAAACATTCGGATTGCTCGTTCTTGCGCTTTTTCTTGGACTTATTTCCAGTGGAATCAACGGTTATATGAGCCTGCTCATGAGAGATCTTGTGGATCTCACCTTTGTACCCGAGAGGCCAGGTTTCTTGGCAATTGCAGTAAGATTAGTTGTCTTCGCTGTCCTCCTTTTTCTCATGCAGACGTTGCTTTCTCTAGCCAAAGGGTATTACAGAAGGAAGACGAACCTGAATCTCAAGACGCATTATCTTAAGGGCGTCTTCGAAAAAAATATCAATGAGTTCAACAGAGAAAGTACATCAAAGTACGTATCTCATATCACCAATGACATCAACACCATCGACATTGATTATATTGACGGGATTTTTGAACTGGCATTGGCGTTCATCTCCTTCTTTGTCATCATCATCGTTATTGGTGGAATCAATATAGAGATTCTTGGGATTATTGTGGTAGTAGCGGTTCTTATGGGATTTCTATCAAATGCATTATCTGGACCGATCAAAAAACTCTTTACAGAAAGAAGCGCGCTCTATGAAAAATACACAGGGTACCTTAGTGAAGTACTTAATGCATTCAGAATCATAAGAGTGAATAATCTTTATGATAGAATTGAAAATAATTTCAAAAACCGGAGTCTTCATCTGCAGGAGAAGAGTTATCAGATTGAGAAGGTGTCAACCTTCATCTACGCACTGCAGAATTTCACCATCAATTTGACAGTGCTGATTGTCATTTCGATTTCCGTTTATTACACCATACTTGGAAAACTCAGTTTTGGTGGAGTCATTCTGATCCTTTCGAACTTTCAGTCTCTCATCGGTCCTTTTCAGAAAGCCAGTGAGTTATTCCCGAAAATTGTCAGTTCGAAAAATCTCTTTAAGACCTTAGATGAATCATTGAGAAATCGTGAAGTCGCCAATGAGCATATTGAGATAGATGGATTCAGAAGGCATATCGAACTGAAGAATGTATCATTCGCCTATGGAGAGAACAGGGTGCTTGAGAAAGTGGATCTGTCTATTGAGAAAAACTGCAAATATCTCATAGTAGGTCCCAGCGGAGGAGGAAAGTCGACTCTTCTTAAGCTGCTGAGAAAATACTTCGCTCCTGATACGGGAGAGATTCTCGTAGACAGTCATAATCTGGAAGAGATCACGAAGGAAAGTTTCTTCAGAGGCATCTCCAATGTGGAGCAGCAGGTATTCATGTTTGACGACACGCTTAGAAACAATCTGACCTTATATAGAGACATCCCGGAAGAGAAACTTGAAAAGGCCATAAGGGAAGCAGGCCTTAGAATATTTGTGCAGAAACTGCCTCATGGACTTGAAACAGTCATCCAAGACAATGGACGGAACATATCAGGTGGAGAGAGATCGAGAATTGCCATTGCAAGAGCACTCTTAAATGATTCTGATATCCTGATTCTGGATGAAGCCTTTCAGAGTCTTGATTACGACACAGCCAGAGAGATCGAGAATACAATTCTTAGCCTGAAGCATCTGACAGTACTTAATGTGAGTCATATCATTGTTTCGGAAAACAGACATCTATACGATGGAATCCTTTACGTAGACAACAGAAAAGTGGAATTCCTTACAGAGTCATCCTGAAGAAGAGGATATGGATTATAATTCGTTGGTAAAGAAGTGTTTTCTTACCGAATCAACCGGAGTTTCTCCGGTTTTTTCATTGATATCATATATTTATAAGATTTCAGAAATATTTATTCATTTTATTTGTAATAGAAAGAGAAAATCAGTATAATAATAAGGATGTTCAATTTGAAATGAAAAAAACTTTCGAGGATTTGAATTTTCAATTGAATAGGTGACTATAATGTAGTATAATATTATAGTTACAGCGAACAGCAATGATTCAAGAGGTTGCTGGACTATACAGGTAATTCTTGATGAGCATGTCAGGTCATGAACCCGGCGAGGGTACCCTGGCTAGTATTGGTGCGGACTCCAATGATGAAACACCCGGTACAGTTTACGGATACCCGCTGTTGTGCGAAAAAAGTATAACGTACAAAGAAAAAGAAGGAGGTAACAAAATGGCAAAACAGAAGATCAGAATCAGACTAAAGGCTTTTGATCACAGCGTGCTTGATGCATCAGCTGAAAGAATTGTTGAGACTGCAAAGTCTTCAGGGGCAAAGGTTGTAGGACCAGTTCCACTACCAACTGAAAAGGAAATTATCACAGTTCTTAGAGCCGTACATAAGTACAAGGATTCAAGAGAACAGTTTGAGATCAGAACACACAAGAGACTAATCGACATCGTCAACCCAACACCAAAGACAGTTGATGCGCTGATGAGATTAGATCTACCAGCTGGTGTTGATATCGAAATTAAGCTGTAGGAATAGTTTATAGTTAACTCTATGAACTGTTATGACCGCATAGCAATGTGCGATCCGCTAATAAGTTTGGAGGTAAGAAAATGAAAAAAGCATTAATGGGTACCAAAATTGGTATGACCCAGATATTTGATGAAAATGGAAAAATCATTCCAGTAACTGTCGTTGAAGCTAAGCCAAATGTTGTCGTTCAGATCAAGACAACTGAAAAAGAAGGCTATGATGCAATTCAGGTAGGTTACGGTGAAATTAGAGAGAAGCTTGTAAACATGCCAAGAAAAGGTCAGTTCAAAAAGGCTGGCGTTGGCGTAAAGAGACTTCTTAAGGAATTCAGACTTGAAGAAAACACCTATGAAGTGGGTGCTGAAATCACTGTTGAACTGTTTGAAGCTGGAGAAAAAGTAGATGTATCCGGTCTTTCAAAGGGTAAAGGATTCGCTGGTGTTATCAAGAAATGGCACTTCCATATCGGACCAAAGTCTCATGGATCTAAATTCCATAGAGCGGTAGGTTCCATGGGAGCATCATCCTCACCATCCAGAACATTCAAGAACAAGAAGATGCCTGGAAGAATGGGACATGTTAACACAACAGTATTAAACTTGGAAATAGTAAAAGTAATGCCAGAAAAGAATGTAATTCTGATTAAGGGTGGTATCCCTGGACCAAACAAGAGTGTGGTTGTAATCAGAGATTCTGTCAAGCATTAATCTTAAGAGAAAGGAGGATACAAAATGCCTACAGTAGGATTATTCAATATTGAAGGAACAAAGGTTGGAGACTTTACTCTAAATGAGAAAGTGTTCAACGTTGAAATTAACAAAGCAGTACTACATCAAGTAGTGGTTGCACAACTTGCCAATAAGAGACAGGGAACACAGTCTGCAAAGACCAGAGCTGAAGTCAGAGGTGGTGGAAGAAAGCCATGGAGACAGAAGGGAACTGGTAGAGCAAGACAGGGGTCCATCAGATCTCCACAATGGGCTGGCGGTGGTATGGTATTTGCCGTAAAACCAAGAGATTACAGAGTTTCACTTCCTAAGAGCATGAGAAGAGTGGCTATGAAGTCCGCGCTTACAGCTAAGGTTATGGAAAATGAAATGATCGTTCTTGAAAGCCTGGTATTTGATGCACCAAAGACTAAGGATATGGTGAATATGCTAAAAGCATTCGATGTGAAAAAAGCACTTATCATCACTGCTGAGTCAAATGAGAATGTATACAAGTCAGGAAGAAATGTTGAAGGAATTCAGGTAATGCCTGTGAACAACATCAACGTTTATGATTTACTGAAGTATGACAATCTGATCATTACAAAGGATGCAGTATCTATGCTCGAGGAGGTGTACGCATAATGAAAAAGTTAACAGTTTACGATATAATCAGAAAGCCTGTTATCACTGAGAAGTCCATGGCTGCCATGGCTGAAAAGAAGTACACATTTTTAGTACATCCGGAAGCAAACAAGGTAGAAATCAGAAGAGCAGTTGAAACAGTTTTCGGCGTTAAAGTTGAAGATGTAAAGACAATCAACTCCCTTGGTAAAGTGAAGAGAATGGGAGTTCATATCGGTAAAAGATCCGATACAAAGAAAGCTATCGTCACATTGACAAAAGATAGCAAGACCATCGAGTTCTTCGACAACATGAACTAAGATGTGTCCATTATTGGTTTCTTAAACCAGATAAGATAATTAAGGAGGAAAGCTAGTATGGCTATTAAGAGTTATAAACCGACCACCCCTTCAAGAAGAAATATGACAAGCAATGCGTTTGTAGAACTTACTACAGACAAACCAGAAAAGTCACTTCTTGTAGCTAAAAATAGAACCGGTGGTAGAAATGCCCAAGGTAAGATCACAGTTAGACATCGTGGTGGCGGTGCTAAGAGAAAGTATAGAATTATAGATTTCAAGAGAAATAAAGATGGTATTCCAGCAAGAATTTCAACAATAGAATACGATCCTAACAGATCCGCATTCATCGCACTTGTTGTTTATGCTGATGGTGAGAAGAGATACATCCTTGCTCCACTAGGAATCAAGGTAGGAGACGTAATAGTTTCTGGTAAGGATTCAGACATCAAGCCTGGAAACGCACTTCCACTTTTAAACATTCCAGTTGGTACATTTATCCACAATATCGAGCTTGCAGCCGGTAAGGGTGGACAGATGGTAAGATCCGCTGGTACTTCCGCTCAGCTTATGGCTAAGGAAGGTAACTTCGCAACACTCAGACTCCCATCAGGAGAAATGAGATATGTAAGAATCGAATGTAGAGCTACCATCGGTACTGTTTCCAATACCACACACGAGATCATCAAGATCGGTAAAGCTGGTAGAAAGAGACATATGGGTATCAGACCTACAGTCAGAGGTTCAGTAATGAACCCAGTTGACCATCCACACGGTGGTGGTGAAGGTAAAGCTCCAATAGGAAGACCTGCACCAGTTACTCCATGGGGTAAGCCAGCACTTGGATACAAGACAAGAAAGAAGACAAAGTATTCAGACAGACTTATCATCAAGAGAAGAACAAAGTAGGAAGAATTCTCTTCCTGCTAGGAAGAGCTTCTACTACTGCTTATAATTTCCGAAGGGAGGAAAATAAACGTGAGTAGATCCGTAAAAAAGGGACCTTTTGTACAAGAAGGTCTTATGAAGAAGATAATTGAAATGAACAAGGCTAAGGATAAGAAAGTCATTAAGACTTGGTCAAGAAGCTCAACAATTTTTCCAGAAATGATTGGGCACACAATTGCAGTTCATGACGGCAGAAAGCATGTTCCAGTATATATCTCTGAAGATATGGTTGGACACAAGCTTGGTGAGTTCGCATTAACAAGAACTTACAGAGGTCATATAAGTGAGAGAAAGTCAAAGATGAAGTAATTTCATCTTAAATGAAAGGAGGATCATTAATGGAAGCTAAAGCAATTACCAAGTATATAAGAATGTCACCATTAAAGGTCAGAATCGTTCTTGATTTAATAAGAAATAAGAATGTAACTGATGCGATGGCAATTCTTGAACATACACAAAAGGATGCAGCTGTTGTAATCAATAAGACATTGAAGTCAGCTGTAGCCAATGCAGAAAACAATCTTGAATTAAACAGAGATTCCCTTTATGTATCTGAAGCTTACTGTGGGCCAGGACCAACTCTTAAGAGATTCCAGCCTCATGCACAGGGTAGAGCATTCAGTATCATGAAGAGAACTACACATATCACTGTAGTGGTTAAAGATAGAGCTTAAGAAAAGGAGGTAATTAAATAGTGGGACAGAAAGTAAATCCACACGGACTTAGAGTCGGTATAATTAAAGACTGGAACGCAAGATGGTATGCAGACAAGAAGAATTTTGCAGCATTCATCCTTGAAGACCAGAAAATAAGAGAATTCTTAAAGAAGAGACTTTTCAACGCTGGTATTTCCCAAGTTGAAATTGAAAGAGCAGCTAAGAGAATCAAGATCAACATCCATACTGCAAAGCCAGGAGTGGTAATCGGTAGAGGTGGATCAGGAATTGATCAGCTGAAGAAGGATATGATGCACCTAGTAGAAGGAAAAACTCTTTTACTGAACATCGTTGAAGTAAGATACGTCGATGGAGATGCTCAGCTTATGGCTGAAAGCATTGCAGCACAGCTTGAAAAGAGAATATCTTTCAGAAGAGCTATGAAGCAGACAATCCAAAGAGCTATGAGAACATCAGGCGTTCAGGGTGTCAAGACCATGTGTGCTGGTAGACTTGGCGGAGCAGAAATCGCTAGAAGCGAAACATACCGTGAAGGAACAATTCCGCTACAGACATTAAGAGCGGATATCCAGTACGGATTTGCAGAAGCTAATACCACCTATGGTAAGATCGGAGTAAAGGTTTGGGTCTATAAAGGTGAAGTGCTTCCTACAAAGAAGACAAAGGAAGTCGCTAACGCATAAAAGTATAGACTAAGAAAGGAGGAATTCGACATGTTAATGCCTAAGAGAGTTAAGCGTCGTAAGGTTCAGAAGGGCAGAATGAAGGGAAAAGCTACCAGAGGTAATTTCCTTGCTTATGGAGATTTTGGAATACAAGCAACTGAATGTGGATGGATTACATCCAACCAGATTGAATCTGCCAGAATTGCGATTAACAGATATATTAAAAGAGGAGGAAAACTTTGGATTAAGATTTTCCCCGATAAGCCAATAACAGAAAAGCCAGCAGAAGTAAGAATGGGATCCGGTAAGGGTAACGTTGAGTACTGGGTGGCAGTTGTTAAGCCTGGAAGAGTTCTTTTTGAACTTTCAGGAGTAAGCGAAGAACAAGCTAGAGAAGCTATGAGACTAGCGCAGCACAAGCTTCCTATTTCTAGTAAGTTCGTCACAAGGAAAGATTTTGAAGAAATGGGTGGTGAAGAATAATGAAGGCTAAAGAGTTAACAAATTTAAGAGCTGGCAGCTCCGAAGATCTTTCAGCAAAGCTTCATGATCTTAAGGAAGAACTTTTCAATCTAAGATTCCAGTTAGCTACTGGACAGCTTGAAAACCCGATGAGAATTAAGGAAGTTAGAAAGTCCATCGCTCAGATTAAAACCATCATTAGAGAAGAAGAGATTAAGGCAATTAGCAATTAATCTGTGAAAGGAGGTCAACTTATATATGGAAAGAAATAATAGAAGAACCAGAGTAGGCGTAGTCGTATCCGATAAAATGGAGAAGACAATCGTTGTTGCGGTTAAGACCAAGATAAGACATCCGCTCTATGGTAAAACAATGAACAGAACAGTTAAGTTTAAGGCTCACGATGAGAATAATGAAGCAGAATTCAATGACACAGTTATGATCATGGAAACAAGACCTTTATCTAAGGATAAGAGATGGAGACTTGTGGAGATCATTGAGAAGGCTAAGTAGCATATATAGCTGAAAGGAGGTAAATCATGATTCAACAGCAAACCTTGCTAAAAGTTGCAGATAATTCTGGAGCTAAGGAGATCATGTGTATAAAGGTACTCGGTGGCACAAGAAGAAGATATGCCAGAGTAGGAGATATTATTGTTGCTAGCGTTAAGAGTGCAACACCAGGTGGAGTTGTTAAAAAAGGTGAAGTTATTAAGGCAGTTGTAGTAAGAACTGTCAAGGAAACTAAGAGATATGACGGAACCTATATAAGATTTGACGAAAACGCAGCAGTAATCATTAAAGATGATAAAACACCAAAAGGTACCCGTATTTTCGGGCCAGTTGCAAGAGAACTTAGAGAAAAAGAAACCTTCTCTAAAATACTCTCTCTAGCACCTGAAGTTCTTTAGAAGGAGGGTGGCTAAGAGATGAAGGTACATGTAAAAAAGAACGATAAAGTTATGGTAATTTCCGGTAAGGACAAGGGCAAAGTATCCGAAGTCATTTCAGTATTACCAAAGGTCGGAAAAATACTTGTAAGAGATGCGAACATGGTAAAGAAGCATAAGAAACCAAGCAAAGCGAATATGAATGGTGGAATCATTGAGACAGAAGCTCCAATATTCAGCTCAAAGGTAATGCTTTACTGTGAAAAGTGCAAATCTGTTACAAGAATTGCAAAGAAGATCACAGAAGACGGAACAAAAGTAAGAGTCTGCAAGAAGTGCGGAACTGTACTTTAGAAAATATTGAAAGGAGGACCATTGATGATTTCAAGATTACAGGAAGTTTATACAGAACAAGTCATTCCAAAGATGATGGAAAAATTTTCATATAAAAATGTAATGGAAGTACCAAGACTTGAGAAAATCGTACTAAATATGGGTGTCGGTAAAGCAAAGGAAAACGCTAAGATTCTAGAATCTGCTGTTTCCGATATGACACTGATCGCAGGACAGAAGCCAGTTATAACTAGAGCTAAGAAGTCTGTTGCGAACTTTAAATTAAGAGAAGAGATGCCGATTGGATGTAAGGTTACTTTGAGAAAAACTCAGATGTACCAATTTGCTGATAAGCTGATTAATATCGCTCTTCCAAGAGTAAGAGACTTTAGAGGAGTATCTGACAAGTCATTTGACGGAAGAGGAAACTACTCTATCGGAATTAAGGAACAGCTTATATTCCCAGAAATTGAGTATGATAAGGTTGATTCAATCAGAGGAATGGATATCGTATTCGTAACAACAGCGAAGACAGATGAAGAAGCACGAGAACTGTTAAGGTTCCTCGGAATGCCATTTACTCAACAATAAGGAGGGAATATCGTGGCACGTAAGGCAATTATAGAAAAATGGAAAAAAGAACCAAAGTACGCTACTCAGGCTTATACCAGATGTAACTTATGTGGAAGACCTCATTCAGTACTCAAGAAGTACGGTCTTTGCAGAATTTGTTTCAGAGAACTTGCATACAAGGGAGAAATTCCTGGTGTCAAGAAAGCAAGCTGGTAAATCTTATTTAACGAAAGGAGGCAATTAAATGGTTATGACTGATCCTATAGCAGACCTTCTAACAAGAGTTAGAAATGCGAATTCTGCTAGACATGAAGTTGTAGAAGTACCCTCTTCTAAAGTAAAGAAGGCGGTTGCAAATATATTACTTGAAGAAGGATATGTAAAGGGAATTGAGGAATACAACGACGGCGTTGTTCCGATGATGAGAATCGCCCTGAAATATGGTAGCAGTAAAGAAAGAGTTATCACTGGCATAAAGAGAATATCTAAGCCAGGCCTAAGAGTATACTGTAGAGCTGAAGAGGTTCCTAAGGTCCTTAACGGACTTGGTGTTGCTGTAATATCAACATCACAGGGAGTATTAGCTGATAGAGAAGCAAGAAAGCTTGGACTAGGTGGAGAAGTAATCTGCTACGTATGGTAGTCAACGATTATTATCTTATATAACAGGAGGTTAGATGAATGTCAAGAATTGGTAAAATGCCAATAGCAATTCCTGCCGGAGTAACCTTTGATGTTTCACCAGAAAATGTTGTAACAGTAAAGGGACCTAAGGGCACACTGGAAAAAGCTATGCACAGAAATATTAAATTAAATCTTGAAGATGGTCAGGTTATTGTAACCAGATCAAATGATGAAAAAGAAAACAAAGCGCTTCACGGACTTGTGAGAGCTCTAGTTAACAATATGGTTATCGGAGTTTCAGAAGGATACCAGAAGACACTTGAACTTGTTGGTGTTGGTTATAGAGCTGCACTACAGGGCAAGAAATTAGTTATGAACCTGGGTTACTCACATCCAGTCGAAATCGATGCTGTTGATGGTATCGAATTTGAAATCGTAAGTCCAACCAAACTGATCGTCAGAGGAATCGACAAGGAACTTGTTGGTGACGTATCTGCGGATATCAGAGCTTGGAGAAAGCCAGAGCCATATAAAGGCAAGGGTATCAAGTTCGAAGGCGAGATCATAAGACGTAAGGTTGGTAAGACTGGTAAGTAGAATAAGAAAGGAGTGAATCTTAATGTTCAAAAAGAATGATAAAAGCGGAAATAGAGTAAGACGTCACGCTAGAGTTCGTAAAAAGATCAGCGGCACGACTGAAAGACCAAGACTTTCTGTTTACAGAAGTGAAAAAAATATCTATGCTCAAATTATCGATGATGTGAACGGAGTAACACTTGTTTCTGCTTCATCAGTTGATAAGGATTTTGATGGAGTTGGAAGCAATAAGGACGCAGCCGCTAAGGTTGGAGTTCTAGTTGCAAAGAAGGCACTTGATAAGGGCATTAAAACAGTCGTATTCGATAGAGGTGGATTTATTTACCATGGTAGAATCGAAGCATTGGCTGCAGCAGCAAGAGAAGCTGGACTAGAATTCTAAAAAAGGAGGAAACAAAGTGAAAATAGATCCTAGCACACTGGACCTAAAAGAAAAAGTTGTTAACATAGGAAGAGTTACTAAAGTTGTTAAGGGTGGTAGAAACTTCAGATTCGCAGCGCTTGTCGTTGTAGGAGATGAAAACGGCCACGTTGGAGTTGGAATGGGTAAGTCCATTGAAATTCCAGAAGCTATCAGAAAAGGCGTCGAAGATGCCAAGAAGAACCTGGTAGAAGTTAAGATCGACGGAACCACTGTTCCTCACCGTATCAACGGTATATTTGGAAGAGGTAATGTTGTAATTATGCCTGCTTACGAAGGTACAGGTATCATTGCTGGTGGACCAGCTAGAGTAGTACTTGAACTTGCAGGATACAAAGATGTAAGAGCTAAGTCACTTGGATCAAACAATCCAAGCAACATGGTTAAAGCTACAATTACAGGACTTGCAAATCTTAAGTCTGCTGAAGATATCGCAGCATTAAGAGGAAAGTCTGTAGAAGAAATATTAGGATAGGAGGGGTTATACTTGTCTAAGATTAAGGTAACATTACAGAAAAGCTTAATTGGTAGAAAGAAGGACCATATTGGAACTGCCAACGCACTTGGACTTTCCAAGATTGGTAAGAGTATAGAACATAATGATACTCCTCAAGTTAGAGGTATGATCAAGAAGATCGAATATCTTCTACTAGTAGAAGAAGCGTAAGAGTAAGAGGAGGTGTACAGAATATGAAACTTCATGAGTTAAAGCCCGTTGAAGGCTCAAGAAAAGCTCAAAAGAGAGTTGGTAGAGGTACTGGTTCAGGACTCGGAAAGACTTCCGGTAGAGGTGAAAACGGCCAGAATTCAAGAGCAGGTGGAGGAAAGAGACCTGGATTTGAAGGTGGTCAGATGCCATTATACAGAAGACTTCCTAAGAGAGGTTTTACCAATATTTTTGCTAAACAGATCGTAGAGGTTAATGTTGAAAGACTTAATATCTTCGAAAATGGAACAGAAGTAACAGAAGCAATGCTTAAGGAACGCGGAGTTGTTTCTAAGATTCTTGACGGTGTCAAGATCCTTGGAAATGGAGAACTTACAAAGTCCCTGACAGTTAAGGTAAGTAGATTCTCGAAATCAGCACAGGAGAAGATAGAAACTGCTGGAGGAAAAGTTGAGGTGATTTAATGTTACAGACGCTGAAGAATGCTTGGAAACTACCAGACTTAAGAAGAAGGATACTGTTTACAGTGTTTATAGTTTTCATTTTTAGACTAGGTAACTTTATACCCGTCCCGAACATTAATACGGACGCGTTGCAGGACCTGGCAAATTCGCAGACACTGGTTGGTTTTTATGATCTGATCTCAGGTGGTGCGTTTAGCAGCTTTAGCATATTTGCTATGGGTGTTACTCCATACATCAATGCATCAATCATAATGCAGCTGATGAACGTAATAATCCCAAAATTAGAACAGCTTTCAAAAGAAGGACAAGAAGGAAGAGCAAAGATACAGAACTATACCAAGTATCTTGCAGTAGCCATCGGTTCAGTTCAGGCGTATGGTACTTATGTACTTATATACAATGCCGGAGCAGTTGCAGATGATTCCATCCTGAACAGAGTCCTCATCGTTATGACATTACTTGCAGCATCCATATTCCTGATATGGCTTGGAGACAGAATTACGGAGAAGGGAATCGGTAACGGTGTATCTGTTCTGATTTTCATCAATATCGTATCACGTATCCCAGTGATGGCAACTCAGGTTGCAGTCCTATACTCAGGCGGAACTGTTGATATCGTCATGATGACACTATTTATACTTGCCATGATCGCTCTATTTGTCGGAACTGTGGCCTTCTCCCTCGGAGAAAGAAGAATTCCGGTTCAGTATTCAGGCAGAGTATCAGGTACAAAGCAGATCAAAGGACAATCTTCACATATTCCAATAAGTGTGAGCTCATCAAGTGTAATTGCAATTATCTTTGCAATGTCAGTTATGCAGTTCCCAGCAACGCTTGCAGAGTTCTTTAGAGACTCTACAGTGCTTAACTGGTTAACTACGAGCAACTGGAGCGTATTTAAAGTGAATTCCCTAGGATATGCGATTGTGTATATCGTTCTGGTAATTTTCTTTGCTGTGTTCTATACACAAATCACCATGAAACCAGAAGATATGGCTGAAAACATGGCTAAGTCTGGTGGATATGTTGCTGGAATCAGACCAGGTATAGCAACTGCTAAATATCTGGAAAGAATCCTGACTAGAGTTGCAGTAATCGGCGGTAGTTTCGCAGCACTCATCGCAGTTTTCCCGATCGTACTTGAAGTATATACACCATTTAAAGGCCTTGCCTTTGGTGGTACAGTAATCTTCATTATGGCAGGTGTAGCACTGGATACGATGAGACAGTTGGAATCACAGCTTGTTATGAGACATTACAAAGGGTTTCTTAAATAGTAATAACATTTGGAGATGATACCGTTGAGAATTATTTTATTGGGTCCCCCGGGGGCTGGAAAAGGCACCCAGGCACAGTCTATAAGTAACAAGTATGTGATTCCGCATATTTCAACTGGAGATATTTTCAGAATGAATATTGTGGATGGAACAGAACTTGGTATACTGGCCAAAAGTTATATGGATAAAGGACTCCTTGTCCCGGACGATGTGACCATCAACCTTGTAAAAAGCAGACTGAAAGAAAAAGACACAAAGAATGGATTTTTGCTTGACGGATTTCCAAGAACCATACATCAGGCCGAAGTCTTGGAAGAGCTTTTGGCAGAGGAAAATGAAGCAATCGAAACAGCATTGCTGATCAAGGTACCTAAAGCATTTATTATTAAGAGGATGACCGGCAGAAGGGTTTGCCCCAACTGCGGAGCTTCCTACCATTTAGAGTTTAATCCACCGATGATTCCTAAAATCTGCGATGACTGTGGATCAAAGCTGATCCAAAGAGTAGACGACAAAGAAGAAACCGTACTGGAAAGACTGGAGATTTATGATTTTCAGACCAAGCCTCTGATTGATTACTATGAAAAAAAAGGAATCCTGAAAGAGATAGATGGAACAAAGGCCATAAATGAGGTCTTTGAGGAGATTATAAGTATACTAGGAGACATTAAATGATTATTATTAAAAACAATAGGGAAATTGAATTCATGAAAGCGGCTGGAAAGCTTGTGGGGGAAGCCCTGAATCTGGTGGAAGAAAGTATTAGACCAGGTATTTCCACATTAGCACTGGACAAAATCTGTGAAGAATTTATAATAAAGAATGGAGCTATTCCATCCTTTAAGAATTACAACGGATTTCCAGGTTCCATATGCGCGTCTGTGAATGAAGTCGTGGTACATGGTATTCCTAGTAAGGATATTATTCTTAAAGAGGGCGATATCATAACCGTCGACTGTGGAGCACTGCTCAATGGATTTCATGGTGATGCTGCCAGAACCTTTAGAGTCGGCGAGGTCAGTGAAGAAGTTGATAAACTGATCAGAGTGACGGAAGAAAGTTTCTTTAAAGGCGTTGAGAAAGCATATATTGACCAGAGATTGGGCGATATTTCGAATGCTATACAGGAGCACATTGAATCCAATGGATTAAGTGTAGTAAGGGATTTCACCGGTCATGGTATCGGCAGAGACCTTCATGAAGGTCCAAGTATTCCCAACTATGGCGTAGCACATAGGGGACCGAAGCTGAGGGCGGGTATGGCACTAGCCATTGAACCCATGGTAAATCTTGGTTCTTATCATGTGAAAGTACTGGAAGACAACTGGACAACGGTAACACGAGATGGAAAGTGGTCTGCACAGTATGAAAACACGGTAATTATCACTGAGGACGGACCTTATATCACGACACTTGTTTAGGAGTTGAAGCCGCAATGCTTCAATGAAGTATTGGTAAATCTCTTTATAAACGGGAGTTGAGTAATTGGACAAAGAGTTGATCGGACTTATTGTAAAATCAAAAAAGGGTAGAGACACCGGGAACTATTACATCATTGAAAGGGTCATCGACTCATTTCATGTAGCCCTCATTGATGGGCAGAAGTTTGATTTTAAAAGACAAAAAAGAAAGAACATAAAACATCTTTGTATTATTACAAAAGCAGAAGAGGAAATAATTCAGGGAATTATGAATCAGGAAGAACGATGCTTAAAAAATATAATCGAACGTTTAGCGCTCGAGACAAAGGAGGTATGATTACCTTATGTCAAAAGAAGATGTTATAGAGATGCAGGGAGTGGTGAAAGAATCTCTTCCGAATGCACAATTTGTGGTGGAACTGGAAAGCGGTCACGTCATAAATGCACATCTCTCAGGAAAGTTAAGAATGAACTTTATCAGAATTCTTCCAGGGGACAGAGTGACACTAGAGCTTAGTCCATACGATCTTACAAAAGGACGTATAACCTGGAGAGCAAAGTAAATAAGGAGGGTTCGCGAGATGAAAGTTAGACCATCAGTAAAACCCATTTGCGAAAAGTGCAAGGTCATAAAGAGAAAAGGTAGGGTTATGGTCATTTGTGAAAACCCTAAGCACAAGCAAAAGCAGGGTTGATTAAAAGAAGTATTGAATTTTCAAATATACCAGGAGGTGTAAAGTTTAATGGCAAGAATATCAGGTGTTGACCTTCCAAAGTCAAAGAGAGTGGAAGTAGGTCTTACATACATTTTCGGCATCGGTTTATCTACTGCAAGAAACATCCTCAAGGAAACAGGTGTCAATGGAGATACCAGAGTTAAGGATCTTTCAGAAGAAGACGTAAATGCTATCAGAGAATATATCGTCAAGAGTGTCAAGGTCGAAGGTGACCTAAGAAGAGAAGTAGCTTTAAACATCAAGAGACTTGTAGAAATCGGATGTTACAGAGGAATCAGACACAGAAAGGGCCTTCCAGTAAGAGGTCAGAAGACGAAGACAAATGCAAGAACAAGAAAAGGTCCTAGAAAGACCATCGCTAACAAGAAGAAGTAAAGGAGGGAAAGACTATGGCAGCAGCTAAGAATACTAAAAGAGTAGTTAGAAGAAGAAGAGATAAGAAGAACATTGAACACGGACAAGCTCATATCCAATCAACTTTCAATAACTCCATTATTACAATCACAGATGCAGCAGGTAATGCGCTTTCCTGGTCAAGCTCAGGATCACTAGGATTCAGAGGTTCAAGAAAGAGCACACCATATGCTTCTCAGATGGCAGCAGAAACTGCAGCTAAGGCGGCAATGGAGCACGGTTTAAAGAGTGTTGAAGTTTATGTTAAGGGACCTGGTTCAGGTAGAGAAGCAGCTATCAGATCACTGCAGGCTGCAGGACTTGAAATTACACTTATCAAGGATGTCACACCAATTCCACATAATGGATGCAGACCTCCAAAGAGAAGAAGAGTATAATTTAAAGTACCTGGTTACCTGGGCGTTAGATCCGGGAGCTAGAATCAGTAACCCTCGAAAAGTTGCCAATATTCTTTAGGAGGGTCATATAAATGTTTGAAATAGAAAAGCCAAAAATTCAGTGTGTAGAAACAAGCGAAGATGGGACCTATGGTAAGTTCGTAGTAGAACCGTTAGAAAGAGGCTATGGAATTACTCTAGGTAATGCATTGAGAAGAATGCTTTTATCCTCACTGCCAGGTGTTGCACCAACATCCGTCAAAATTGACGGAGTACTTCATGAGTTTTCATCAGTTACTGGGGTCAGAGAAGACGTAACAGAACTTATTCTGAACCTCAAGGGACTGTTCATAAAAATGAATGGAGAAGGCCCAAGAAAGATCTATATAGATGCTAAGGGACCAGGTGTAGTTTATGCCGGCGATATCAAGACAGATGGAGATGTAGAAATCGTCAATAAAGATCTATACATTGCCACTCTTGAAGAGGATGCAAAGCTGTATATTGAAATCAATGTGGATAGAGGTAGAGGATATGTTTCTCAGATGAGAAACAAGGCTGAAGGGCTTGCGATATCTACTATTCCTATGGATTCAATATATACCCCTGTAAAAAGAGTTAATTTTACAGTGGATAATACAAGAGTCGGACAGGTCACAGACTACGATAAGCTGACTCTTGAAATATGGACCAATGGTACCATTTTGACAGAAGAAGCCATAAGTCTTGCTGCAAAAGTACTTATTGAGCACTTTAAGCTTTTCATGACACTGACCAATCATGCCAACGATGTTGAAGTCATGGTTGAGAAGGAAGATGACAAGAAAGAAAAAGTTCTGGAGATGACCATCGAGGAACTTGATCTATCCGTCAGATCCTACAACTGTTTGAAGAGAGCAGGTATCAATACCGTACATGAGCTTACAGAAAAGACCATGGATGATATGATGAAGGTAAGGAATCTAGGAAAGAAATCTCTCGAAGAAGTCGAGAGAAAGTTAAAGGACTTGGATTTATCCTTAAAGTCCACTGACGAGTAAAGGAGGTAAGTTAAATGGCTACATTAAGAAAACTAGGTCGTCCAACCGACCAGAGATTGGCTATGCTTAGAAGTCTTGTTACAAGCTTCTTAAAGCACGGTAGAATCGAAACTACATTCTACAGAGCTAAGGAAACAAAGAATATCGCTGAAAAGATGATCACTCTTGCTAAGAGAGGTGACCTTCATGCGAGAAGACAGGTACTTAGCTATGTTCATGAAGAAGAAGTTGTAAAGAACCTGTTTGACAATATCGCGCCAAAGTATGCTGAGAGAAACGGTGGTTACACCAGAATCTACAAAGCAGGTCCAAGAAGAGGCGACGGTGCCGAAAAGGCAATATTAGAACTGGTTTAATATTAAAGAGGAAGTGTATCTTCCCTTTGAATGAAGTAAGGGGATTAAGGAAACTTAGTCCCCTTTTTTAATTAAACATGATAATATATAGTGATAAGTAGTAAAGTCAGCAGGTGATCTGTCTTTAGTGCTTATCTTAGGAGGATCAAGATGGAAAGTAACAATAAATTGGTAGATAATGAAATGATCAGAGCTGTAGAGCTCACCCATTATTATGATGATGGTCCTGAGGGAGAACTGGAATATTCTCTTCAAGGGATCAATATCACCGTGAAGGAAGGCGAATTTGTGGTGGTGCTTGGCCATAATGGTTCAGGTAAATCTACTTTCGCAAAACACATGAACGCGCTACTCCTGCCTACGGGAGGAAAGATCTATATAGATTCCATTGATGCCACTGACCCGGAAAATACCTGGGAAGTGAGAAAGAGAGCCGGGATGGTGTTCCAGAACCCGGACAATCAGATGGTAGCCACTGTGGTGGAAGAGGATGTGGCCTTCGGTCCTGAAAACCTGGGCGTGGAATCCAAAGAAATCAGAAGAAGAGTAGACCAGTCCCTGAAAGAAGTGAACATGTTTGAATACAGAAAGCATGCACCTCATCTTCTTTCCGGTGGTCAGAAACAGAGAGTGGCCATAGCGGGAATCATTGCCATGCGCCCTAAAATAATCATTCTGGATGAACCTACAGCCATGCTTGATCCTTCAGGAAGAGAAGAAGTCATGAAGACCATCAGGCAGCTGAACAAAGAATATAACATCACCATTGTCCATATCACCCACTTCATGGAAGAAGCGGTGCAAGGGGACAGAATCGTGGTTATGGAAGAAGGAAAGATCATCATCGATGATACACCACGTAATGTATTCAAGAATGTGGAACTTCTGAAATCCATAGGACTTGATGTTCCGCAGGTGACGGAACTTGCCCATGAGCTTATTAAAGAGGGTGTTCCCCTGAATGAAGGAATACTGAACATTGAAGAGATGGTGGAGGCAATATGTCAATTAAAATAGAAAATCTGACCCATGTCTATATGCCGAAAACCCCTTTTGAAACCATCGCGCTGGACAACATCAATCTGGAGCTGGAAGAAGGAAAATTTTATGCCCTGATTGGTCATACAGGTTCCGGTAAATCAACGCTGATTCAGCATCTGAACGGTCTTTTGAAGCCTACCTCAGGAAAGATCATCGTCGATGGTATGGATATCACCGACAAGAAGACCGTCATGAGTGAAGTAAGAAAGAAAGTGGGACTGGTTTTCCAGTATCCCGAATATCAGCTTTTTGAAGAAACCATTGAAAAGGATATCGCTTTTGGTCCTAAAAATCTAGGGCTCAGTGACGAAGAAGTCCATGTACGTGTAAAAAGAGCCATGGCCATGGTAGGACTTGATTATGAGAAATATAAAGACCTGTCCCCCTTTGAAATTTCAGGTGGTCAGAAAAGAAGAGTCGCAATTGCAGGCGTTGTGGCCATGGAACCCAAAGTGCTGATTCTGGATGAACCCATAGCAGGTCTTGACCCTAGAGGAAGAGACGCCATACTTCATCAGATCAAAATGCTTCATGAGGAATACAAGCATACAGTGATCCTTGTGACCCACTCCATGGAGGATGTGGCTGATGTTGCAGAAGAAGTCATCGTCATGAGTGATGCGAAGATCATGATGCAGGGAACACCAAGAGAGGTCTTCACAAAGATCGATATGCTTGAAAAAGTGGGTCTTGGTGCACCTCAGATCACTTATCTCATGAGAGCACTTAAAGAAAAAGGCATTCCTGTAAGAGAGGATATCTTCACCATAGCGGAAGCCAAGGATGAGATCAGGAAATATCTTGCCGAGGGAGGTCAGAAACATGATTAAGAATATCACCATAGGACAATATATTCCAGGTGAGTCTTTTATCCATAAACTGGATCCTAGGACAAAGATTCTGATTTCCGTACTCTTTATCGTGAATCTGTTTTTAGTCCAGAACTTCTCAGCTTATCTGCTGATTGCAGGATTCATCGCACTGATGGTTCGAGTGGCAAAGCTGTCACCGAAGTATCTGTATAAGGGTGTAAAGCCTGTATTTGTGCTGATCATTTTCACGGCATTTCTTAATATGTTCGTGACGAGAGGTACACCGGACACTCTGCTTCTGGATTTCTGGGTGTTCAAGATTTATAAAGAAGGCGTCTACCAGGCCCTTTTCATGACGTTCAGACTGGTCTTTCTGATTATGGGAACATCAATTCTCACATTGACCACTTCACCAATCGAGCTTACAGATGGAATTGAGAGTCTTCTTAAGCCGTTCAAGAAGATCGGTGTACCAGCACATGAACTGGCCATGATGATGAGCATCGCTCTTCGTTTTATTCCGACACTGATGGATGAGACGGACAAGATCATGAAAGCTCAGATGGCCAGAGGAGCTGACTTTGAGTCAACGAACATCATCAAGAAAGCGAAAAGTCTTATACCTCTCCTGGTACCTCTTTTCATCTCTTCCTTCAGAAGAGCGGAAGAGCTGGCCATGGCTATGGAAGCCAGAAGCTACAGAGGCGGAGAAGGAAGAACCAGAATGAAGCAGCTGAAATATAACCCAAGAGATCTAGCAGCCTTCGGGATTTTCGCACTGCTTGTGGTACTGACTTTCAGCTTACGATACACAAGTTTTATCTAATAAGAAAAAGACCATTTCTTGAGGGAAATGGTCTTTAGCATACAAGGAGGACCTTATGAAAATTTTACTCTATGTGGAATATGACGGAACTGCTTTCCATGGCTACCAGATACAGAAAGAAGCAAGGACAGTCCAGGGAGAACTGGAGAAAGCACTGAGCACACTCCTGAAAGAAAACATCAGCATCTCAGGTTCTTCGAGAACTGATGCGGGTGTGCATGCCAGGAGATACCCCATTTCTTTTACGACGGGAACCACGATTCCACCAGAGAAAATTGCTGTGGCACTCAATCAGTTTCTTCCAGAAGATCTTAAAGCCCAGGAGTCACTTCTGGTAAAGGATGAATTTGATGCCAGGTTTCTCTCGCGAGGCAAGACCTATTCCTATCGTTTCCTCAGAAGAAGCCAGCCTTCCGCTCTCTTTAGAAATTATGCCTATCTTGTACGTCAGGAGCTGGATCTTCTGAAAATGAGAGAAGCCGCAGCTGCCTTTATAGGGACACATGACTTCAGTGGATTTAAATCTGTCGGGAGCACGGATCCCAATCCCGTGAAAGAGATGAGAGAAATCCGCATTGATGAAGAAGGGGAATTTCTGGTGATTTTTATCACGGCATCGGGATTTCTTTACAATATGGCAAGAATAATAGCAGGGACACTACTGGATGCTGGAACTGGAAGAATCACGGTTGAAGAAATAGAAGCCATACTGGAATCGGGTCAGCGTGGAAAATCCATTGTTTTGCCAGCCTGGGGACTATACCTTGAAAAAGTCTATTATGATGAGAATGACCTTCTGAAATAATATGGATGAAATGAAGAATACGGATCAGATGAATAATATGTGATTATCCGCGCCGGATATGTCATAAAATGCTGAGTTTTTAGGTGCTGGAGCAAATGGGCAGTGAATAAATCCCTTTGTAATCTATAAACCTACATCATCTGCAATAATAAATGTTGATTAAATGAAATTATTTTGATACTCTAACTATACAAATATATAGCGCGTTGGATTGAGTCAGAAATGGAAAGAATCAATCAAGTGATGATCTGTATTCTGATTCTATTTGAAGATAGGGGTGAAACATGGATTATTTAGTACAATTTCAGATTAACATCTTTGCTTTATTTATTCTCTTCAGTTTATATCTTTTTGTCAGGCTCTCAACCGTAAGGACTTTCAGCAATAGACTGTTTAGGGTCATTATCGTCACTACAGCGGTTTCTATTGTCATGGAGCCTCTTACATGGATCTTCGATAAAATGCTCTTCAGAGGTGCATATTTCCTTGAATACAGCACTAATTTCATCCTCTTTCTCATAGGACCAGTTATAGGAGGTCTCCTATTGTCCTATATGGATTATCGGACATACAGGAATCCTAGAAGAGTGCGTCAGAAATTCTATTATCAGCAGGCATCGCTTTTGACATTTTTTCTGCTGGTGATCAATATCTTCAATCCGATTTACTTTGCAGTGAATCCGGTGACAAACAGTTTCAGAAGCGGAGATTATAAGAATCTGCACTATATTATACTGGCAGGGTTCTACTTCTATATGTTCTACTTCATTGTGAAAAACAGAAAGAGGACCACGCTGCAGGAATCAAGGATCTTTCTGATCTGTTTTATTGCACCGATCATCGGGATGGTCGTGCAGCTTTTTGAGTCCAAGCTTCATTTCTCCTGGACGTCCATTGTCGTCGGTCTTCTGATCGTCTATATTTTTCTGGAAATGACTCCTTCGGAAGAGGATTATCTTACAAAACTCTATAATAGAAAGAATTATGAGAGTCAGCTGACTTATTTCACTCAGATCAGGAAGCCTTTTGGGGTTGCAATTTTTGATCTCAACTATTTCAAGGAAATCAATGATAAATATGGACATCAGAAAGGGGATGAGGTACTCATCGCCTTTGGACAGGGTTTAAAGAAGACCTTCGATAAATATGGCCTCGTTTCAAGACTCGGTGGAGATGAATTCGCCGTGATCATTGATGGTCAATATGATAATATCGACTTTATCATCAAAGAACTGTCTGGTGTTCTTGAGGCACATCAGGATTTTGTCATCAGCAATCTGGAATTTAGTTTCGGTTATCAGAAGCACGAAGAATGGATTTCGCTGGATGAGCTGTATAATCTCGCTGATCATAAAATGTATGCGCATAAGCAGCATATTAAGAAGAATAAAATGGCGTAAAACGGACAAGCGCTGGAAATACATGGTTCTAGCAGATTGATAACTGAAAAAGCAGGAATATATTTGCAGATTCAAGTGGTTAAAAAGCGAATTATAATCAAGAAAATTTTAAATTTAGTATTTGTTTGTAAATCATGAGATTAGCCCTTTTATTCCTATGAGAAATCATGTATAATAGGTAAGTATCAGAAAAAGATATTGAATATTATTGACTTCTAGTGGTGGTTGTTCTATAATATTTATGTTTGTAATTACTTGTGTTGATCCACTAGCCCCGGGTCACGCAATGAAGAAAACCTAAGAATGAATAGTAATAGGAACCCTTATTGTGGAGTTTCGGGAGGAAAAAAATGAAATCATATCAAGCGAAAACAGGGATATATCAGCCAAAATGGTATATTGTAGATGCAGCCGGCGTGCCACTCGGTAGAGTAGCCAGCCAGGTAGCAATAGTTTTAAGAGGAAAGAACAAGCCTGAATTTACACCAAATGTAGATTTAGGAGATTTCGTAGTTATCATCAATGCTGAGAAGGTTGTCCTTACAGGAAAGAAACTGGACCAGAAAATGATGAGAAGCCATTCAAATTATCCAGGTGGACTTAAGGAAACTCCTTATAGAGAAGTACTTGCTAAGAAGCCTGAACTGGCATTCTCAGAAGCAGTCAGAAGAATGCTTCCAAAAGGTGTGCTAGGAAGACTACAGGCAAAGAAACTTAAGGTGTACAGAGGAGAAAATCATCCTCACGAAGCTCAGAACCCAGAAGTTCTAGAGCTTAAGTACTAAACGGGAGGAGGAAATAAAAATGGCAAAAGTACAATATATTGGAACTGGTAGAAGAAAGAAATCAGTTGCAAGAGTTAGATTGGTACCTGGTTCAGGTGAAGTTACAATCAACAAGAGAGATATTAAAGACTACTTTGGTCTTGAAACATTAATGCTTGTTGTTAATCAGCCACTTGTACTGACAAACACAAAGAACTCCTATGATGTTCTTGTAAATGTTCACGGTGGTGGACTTTCAGGACAGGCTGGAGCAATCAGACACGGTATTTCCAGATCACTTCTAAAAGCAGATGAGACACTTAGAGGCGAGCTTAAGAAGGCAGGTTTCTTAACAAGAGACCCAAGAATGAAGGAAAGAAAGAAATACGGTCTTAAGAAAGCTAGAAAGAGCCCACAGTTTTCAAAGAGATAGTATACAGAACCGAATATATGATTATCAAAACCTCCCAGAGTTATTCTGGGAGGTTTTTAACATTTAAACATAACAAACTTGAGCGTTTGATAATAGAGTGGGTTAAACGTAAGCGTCAAATAGACATAATGAAAGGTCTGAAGTTTAATATTAAACTTCAGAC
>CAZXUT010000049.1:0-26179 GCA_964643785.1 uncultured Proteiniclasticum sp. | reverse complement strand
TTTCTGAAGTTGAATAAAGAAAGAAAGGAGTGTCGAGATTGTCTACTCGACGGATATGTAATGGGGGGAATTGGTGAAAAGGAGAGGCTGACACAAGACCGTATAGTCAAGCTCTTACGTAATAAATTGGGGTACACATATATTGGAAACTTGCATGATCAGGATAATTCAAACATTGATGAATTAAGGCTCAGGAAATACCTTTTAGCTCAAGGTTACTCAGACGAACTTGTTCGTCGTGCTATTTACGATCTTATGGAAGCAGCTAAAATTCAGGATCTTTACTATGCCAATAAAGAAGTTTATTCTTTGCTTCGCTACGGCACCAAAAATAATGAAAAAGTAGGTGTCATAAGTCCAAGGGTGAAATTTATCGATTGGGATGAACCATTAAAGAATGATTTCTATATTGCTGAAGAAGTAACCATCAAAGGTCAGCATACCAAAAGACCTGATATTGTCTTATACATCAATGGCATTGCGGTATGTGTTCTGGAACTCAAGCGGAGCACCATATCTGTTTCCGAAGGAATCAGACAGAACCTGGATAACCAGACCAATGATTTTATTAAACCATTCTTCGCCACAATACAACTTGTAATGGCAGGGAATGATTCTGAGGGGCTTAGAATAGGTGTCATCGAGACGCCTGAAAAGCACTTTGTAGAATGGAAAGAAGATGTTAAAGCAACAGATGCTTTGTCCATGTCCATTAAAGAACAAAGTGAAAAAGAAGCATTAAAGATGGATAAACACCTCATCAGCGTCTGCCAAAAAGAACGTCTCATGGATATTTTCTATAACTTTATCGTTTTTGACAGCGGAGTCAAGAAGATGTGCAGACATAACCAGTATTTCGGAGTTATCGCAGCAAGGCAACGGATAAAGGCTAGGGAAGGCGGAATCATCTGGCACACGCAAGGGAGCGGAAAGAGCCTCACAATGGTATGGCTGTCAAGATGGATTAAAGAAAACAATCCTGAGGCAAGAGTCCTTATTGTCACTGACCGTGAAGAGTTGGATGACCAAATAGAGAATAAGGTCTTTGGTGCGGATGGAGTCGGTGATGAGATTTATCGAACAAAAAGTAGCGCTGATCTCATCGAGAAATTGAATGCCACTACACCACGAGTTATTTGTTCATTGGTCCACAAATTCGGACGAAATAGCAGTGATGAGGATAAGGCTTATGACAGCTATATCGAACAGCTCAAAGCAAGCCTTCCAACAGGATTCAAAGCTAAAGGAGAATTCTATATTTTTGTAGATGAGTGTCATCGCACTCAGTCCGGGAAGCTCCATCAGGCCATGAGTTTGATTTTACCTGACGCTGTCTTCATCGGTTTCACCGGAACACCACTTTTCAGTCGGAAAGAGATGGCTAAACGAGGTATCAAGAGCAGCATCGAGGTATTTGGCAGTTATATCCACACGTACAAGTACACGGAAGCTGTAGCAGACAAAGTTGTTTTAGATTTGCGATACGAGGCTAGAGATATCCCACAAGAGGTCGTATCCCAGAATAAGATTGACCAATGGTTCGATACCAAAACCAGGGGATTGACGGAACTGTCCAAGATGCAATTGAAGAAACGTTGGGGAACGCTGAAAGAAGTCTATAGCTCTGAAGCACGACTATCTAAGATAGTGGCTGATATTATCTTCGATATGGAGATCAAAGATAGACTGAATAATAATAGAGGAAATGCTATGCTGGTGGCTGCGAGCATCTACGAGGCTTGCAAGTATTACAAGCTGTTCACCGATAATGGCTTCAAGAAGTGTGCTATCGTGACCTCCTACTCCGCAGATATTTCGGAAATCAAGGGCGAAGCTACAGGAGAATCTAGAGATACTGAGAATCGGTTCAAGTATGCCGTGTATCAGAAAATGCTGGATGGAAGAGACGTGGAAACATTCGAGCAAGAGGCGAAAGAACGCTTTAGAAAAGAGCCTGGTCAGATGAAACTCCTCATCGTTGTCGATAAACTGCTAACTGGATTTGACGCACCAAGCGCCACATACTTGTATATTGATAAATCTATGCGGGATCATGGGCTTTTTCAAGCCATATGTAGGGTTAACCGCCTGGATGGGGATGATAAGGAATATGGGTACATTATCGACTATATGGATCTATTCAAAAGTTTGGAAAAAGCTGTTGATGACTATACCACAGAAGCTTTTGATAGCTACGAACCTGAGGATGTTACAGGCCTCCTGAAGAATCGTGTTATTGAAGCGAAGAATCATCTTGAGGAGCTTTTAGAAAGCCTCAGAGCCCTCTGTGAGCCTGTCAGGATGCCACGTGAGACTCTCGACTTCATTAAGTATTTTTGCTTCTATCAGGATGGTGATTTGGAGGAACTTGAAGGGAATGAGTCAAAAAGACTGGCTCTCTATCGCTTCACGGCATCATTGCTTCGAGCATTTGCCGATGCTGCACCCAATTTACATGAGCTTGGATATACCGAATCGCAGATTAAAGCAATCGAGACTGAAGTAACTTATTTTCAAAGAATTCGAGACGTAATCAAGCTAGCCAGCTGTGACTATATTGATTTGAAGAAATATGAAGCGGACATGCGCCATCTCATTGATAACTATATCAGTGCCGGTGAGAGTGAGAAATTATCGGCTTTTGATGACATGACGCTAATCGATCTTATTGTAGAGCGAGGGACCAGTTTTGAGGATGAATTGCCCGAGGATGTCCGGAAAAATAAAGAAGCGGCAGCAGAAGTCATCGAAAATAATGTCAGAAGAAAGATTGTAGAGCAAAGCGCTACTAATCCTCAATATTATGAGAAGATGTCCGAACTACTCATGAAGATTATTGCAGATCGAAAAAACCATGTGGAGGAATACAAGGAATACCTACGTAGAATTGTTGAACTGACTAAAAGAATCGTAAGACCAGAAGATTATCAAGGGTATCCGACTAATATTAAGAAATCAGCTGCCCTTAGAGCACTCTACGATAATATCACCCATGATGTACCATTGTTGTTAGAGCTTCATGGAAAAATCATGGCAGTCAAACCCGATAAATGGGTAGGAGACAAAGGCAAAGAAAAGGTTGTTTTAAGAGGAATTGGAAGTCTCATATATGATCAAGAGCAAGAGGATAAGATTCTTAGTGTAGTCAAAGAACAAAAGGAGTATTGGTAATTAGATGAATATTTTAGGAGTTGAGATAGAGGTTGTCCACAAGAAAATCAAGAATATGCATCTTTCTGTTTTGCCTCCGACAGGTAGGGTTCGCGTCTCTGCACCAATAGAAACAAAAGATGAGACCATCGAATTGTTTGTCATCACAAAAATCGGATGGATCAAAACGCAGATAAAGAAGTTCGAAAATCAATCAAGGCAGACAGGACGTGATTATATAACAGGAGAAAGTCACTATCTATGGGGACAAAGATATCGCTTAGAAATCATGTATTCCAATATTGGTAACAAAATTGAGGTGAAATCCAACAAGATTATGTTGACTATACGTGAAGCCAGTACTAGCAAGCAACGGGAAAACGTCATGACTGAGTGGTATCGTGGAGAAATAAAAGCAAAACTACCGGATATGGTAACCAAATGGGAAAAAACAATGGGAGTTCAAGCTAGTTCGGTAGGGGTGAGAAATATGCTCACTAGGTGGGGGACTTGCAACACTAAAGATAAACGGATATGGATCAACCTACAATTGGCAAAGAAGCCTGTTGAGTGTCTAGAATACGTGGTTGTACATGAACTAGTCCACCTTCTAGAGAAGAATCATACGCCTCAATTTTTGAACCATATGGACAAGTACCTACCAGATTGGCGAGTGACGAAAGAAGAACTAAATAGTTTCATTATGGATGAATACCTTGAAGAGTAAGACTAGCAACTGAAATAATAGAATATCCAAAAAATCTAAGAATTTACCACGATGATTTATGTATACTAAAAGAATATCTATTTATACATTTGGGGGGATAATATGCCAAGATCAAAGGAGTATTTAAAAGATTTAGTACAAGAATTGATTTCGATGCCAAACGAGACTGGTTGGTTTGAATTTAAAG
The DNA here is from genome assembly GCA_964643785.1 of uncultured Proteiniclasticum sp. Lineage (GTDB taxonomy): Bacteria > Bacillota > Clostridia > Clostridiales > Clostridiaceae > Proteiniclasticum. The sequence goes on along the minus strand of CAZXUT010000049.1, from coordinate 22,115 downwards.
TTAACAACGATAAACCTGATTTGATTGGGGAGTATATATCTGCACTTTCTAATACAGCTGCTTTAGAGGAAATTCCTCATGCCTATATTGTATGGGGAATTGATGATAGTACTCATAAGATAGTAGGGACAAATTTCAAACCAAGTACAAAAAAATGTGGAAATGAAGAACTAGAAAACTGGCTAGTTAGGGGATTGTCCCCAAAGGTTTATATAAAATTTTATGAGGTTGATATAGATTCATATAATATTGTGATTTTAGAAATACAGAAAGCGTTTAGTAGGCCCGTTCAGTTTAATGGTAGCGAGCATATCCGAATAGGATCATATAAAAAACTACTTAAGGATTATCCTGAAATTGAAAGAAAGTTGTGGAGGATTTTTGATAATCAGATTTATGAAGAACAGATTGCCAAAAATAATATAATTGAAAGTGATGTTTTGAATTATTTAGATTATCCTTCATATTTTGACCTCTTAAAACTCCCGCTACCTGAAAATAGAATTAAAATTATTGAAAAACTGTGCGAAGAAAAAATTATCGTAAGAAATCTTTCTGGAAGATGGGATATTACGAATTTTGGAGCGATTCTTTTTGCAAAAGATTTATCGGATTTTATGTTACTAAAAAGAAAAGCAGTAAGAGTAATCCAATATCAAGGAAAGAGCCGAGTCATAACGATAAGAGAACAAGAAGGTATGAAAGGATATGCGTCAGGATTTGAAGGACTTATTGCATACATCAATAACCTATTACCTCGAAATGAGGTCATTGGCAAGGCCTTACGTGAAGAGGTAACGATGTACCCAGAACTTGCTATCAGAGAACTTGTGGCTAACGCTTTGATACATCAGGATTTTTCGATTAGAGGTACAGGTCCAACTATTGAAATCTTTTCAGATAGGATGGAAATCAATAATCCGGGTACACCACTGGTCAACATAGAAAGGTTTCTCGATACGCCACCTAAATCCAGAAATGAAGTAATAGCTTCCTTTATGAGAAGAATAGGAGTGTGTGAGGAAAGAGGAAGCGGTTTTGATAAAGTTGTATCCTTAACTGAATCATATCAATTACCTGCTCCTGCTATAGAAGTCACAGATGATCATATCAAAGTAATTTTATTTGGATATGTTGATTTCAAAGAAATGAGCAAAGATGACAAGATTAGGGCCTGTTACCTTCATGCTTGCTTAAAACATGTAACAAGAGACTATATGACAAATTCTAGCCTCAGGGAAAGATTTGGATTGGAAAATAAGGATATTTCTAAAATTTCGCGTATTATCAAAGATACGATAGATGCGAATAAAATTAAGGCCAGTGATCCTAGTACGGCACCTAGATATCTAAAGTATATTCCGTTTTGGGCCTAAATTTAACTTGCTGGCAACTTGCAAAACTGAAGTATTTAAGTAGTCAGAATAAGCAATAAAAGCAGGAACACGTTGATATTACTAGGTTTCTATACAAAATACATTTCCAATTTAACTTGCACGCCATTTTCATTTGATGCTGATGTATGCGTTAACGACAGAAAATGAAAAGCCAGCAATCCTAACACAGGGCCTAGATATTAAAAGATATTCCGATTTAGGCGTAAATTTAACTTGCTGGCAACTTGCAAAACTGAAGTATTTTAGTGTTCAGAATAAGCAATAAAAGCAGGAAAACGTTGATATCACTAGATTTACATATAAAATGTATTTCCAATTTAACTTGCAGGTCATTTTAATTTTGACACTTATATATGCGTTAGTCGCAAAAAATCAAAGCTAACAATCCTGACTCTGCTTAGAAAAGGTACCTTATAACTCCTGCTAGGCCATTTCAAGGTTGAGGTGAAAACTTAGGTGCATACAGATAGAGATAGACAACTTTATATACGACAACAATAATTAATGATGGGTGTGGGACCTATAGAAGATAATCCTTGTTTAAAATCAGGATTTATCTTATCATTCATCTGTTGCTATGCCTTTTTATCTATAATAAACAAAGGTTATATTTTAACTAATTAAGATTTTAGTGTTCTCCACTAATTTCAACATCTCAGGGATGTCTTTAAAAAGTATTTTACTGACATGAAAACAAAAAAACCTGCATTGCTGCAAGGTAATAGGAGTGAAATGCTAAAAGAATCATTATTGCATATTTTAGACTTGTGCCTCTTTCTCTAATTCAGCATCAAGACGAGGGAGTACTTTTTTAATATATTCTATTTTTGGTTCAACATAAAAACGATCCAGCCATGGGTCTGATTCCTTATAGTAAATTGTATATCCACCAAAACTAAAAAATATAGCGACTGAGTTTGGTTCTTCATATGAATGCATTCTCTGAATGTAAACATCGCGCATATCTAATCCCGCCCTAAGGACACCAAGGTGTTTGTGATATTTCTCATCGAAATTTTCTGTTGTCAATTTATATTCATTAGGATTGTAATAACCAAAGTTCACAAAGGCACTTTTAATATCATTAATTTTCATATAACGCAAGAACTCATTAATTTCATCAATTTTTATACAATTTTTTTGTGATAGATCAGGATCAAAACCTACCTCAAAGTAAGCTATATCTTTTATTTTATTAGTAAATCCAGTTTTGCCATCCATGCATATTTACCTCCTATATATTGATTAGCGTCACTCCGTTGCAATCATTATATGCCTATATTTGATTATTGTAATTAAATAAAAAAGTAGCGGAAAAGTAAATATGTTATACTACGACAATATCCAGAAGTAATGAGTAATCTGGATAGACAAATGCGAACTGTATTCTGACATTGGAAGATTTACTGTGTGCCCTCTGAAAGCTAATTAGACGGTGCTATCTACGTTGGTCGCCTGGATCAGCTGGAAATCAACCATCTAAATAAATCTTTTATTGGCTTAAATTTGCATTCATGGCGGATAATAGAGTATAATGACTAACGATATAAAATCGAGAGATTTTTATTTGTGGGTTCAAAGATGGGGCTAATTTGGGTTCCAATTGGGTTCCAATGATACAAAATAGAACCCAATTATACAGTAAGATACGGTAGACTGTATAAAGAAGAACCCTGATATATCAATGGTTACATCAAGATATGATAAGTTAAAATAAGTGAAATAACGGATTCGTAATCAGCAGGTCGGCGGTTCGATTCCGCCTAGTAGCTCCAAATGGTACAAGGAACATCAATGCTTATTGCATCTGGTGTTCCTTGTTTTATTATCCAATATAAAATAATTCGAAATGGGTAATATAGACTAATTGATACAGAAGTATCCATGAATAGGCTTCTCGATTTTTGAATAAGTCCGAATAAATCCTGCATAATACAGTGGTAGTGCAGGTCAAACTATGATTGTTACGAGATCGAGACACGATTTAGAGCGAAATTACTAGCATCAAAATAACATTACACTCAAAGTTACAATATCGTTACTTTTATATTGAATATAATAAATTAATGTTATACAATCAAGACAGGAGATGATGAAAAATGAGTTATGAGATTGGTTGCAAGATAAAAGAATTACGAATATCTAATAAGATTACCCAGGAAGATATGGCGAGTCATTTGAACACAACGAGACAAAGATATTCGCGTCTGGAAAATGGTCAAGTTGATATTTCATATGTAGAAATAAAGAAAATTGCGGATTTTTTTTGTGTCTCTACAAATGAGATTACTCAATCAAATGAAGAAAAAACAGAGTTAGTTACTTACTTTAGAGAAGCAGAGACTGCGGAAGATGTCGTTAGTGGAGTTGCAGTGATACAAGAAATATTGAGAGTTTTTCACGCGCATGAAAAGCTATATTATCAAAATAAGGAGTAAAGTGATGAAGGTGGATAATAAGGAAATAGAAAAACGAGCAATCGAAGAACGTAATTTCATTCAATCTTATGGGATTAAAGATATTTTCAGCTTAATTGCGCAAAAGGATATACACCTTATACGGTATCCTTTCGGAAAAAATAAACTTCTTGGATTTTCTACTTTTTTTGAAGGGAAGAAGATTATTGTATCTAATTCCTCTGAGATTCTGTCTAGGGAGATATTTACTATAGCTCATGAATTAGGGCATGTTATTTACGACATCAAAGACAATTACAATAATATAAAAATTGATATTAACACTGATGACTATGATAGTGATCTCTCAGAATCAAGGGCATTCTATTTCGCAAATTGTCTTCTGATGCCTGAGGAAGAATTAAGGAAATACATCAAATTCGAGTTAGATAAGACTCACAAAGAAATTAATGCTTTGGATATTGTGCGGATGCAATTAGAATTTCAGGTTAGCTATTCAGCTCTGGTAAAAAGGCTTTATGAGCTTAGATTTATTGATACATCTCATAAGAATAGACTTTTTGATAATAGAATAAAGTTAACATCACAAGCATTATTTGAAAAATTAGATGCGGATAAGCGGCTACTAACAGCGACCAATACCATTGAAATCCCACCAAGTTATCTGGAATATGTCACAAGTAATTATGAGAATAAATACATTCCTTTTTCAAGTCTAGAAAATGCCCTGAGCTTAATTGGGATGGATGCATCAATATTTAATCAAGAGACAGAAGATGAAAATGAAGATAATCTCGACATTGATAAGATTTTCGAGGAGTTTGAATGATAAGCGCGTCTATAGATACCGATATTTTAATTCATTTGTATCTAAGTAAAAAACAGCATTTATTTTTTGATTTTTTCGACGAATTATACTTGCATGAATTTCTGTATGAGCAAGAGCTTAAGAAAAAAAACCCTCATGTTTACAAGCAAGTTACTGAAGATGTATTAAAGGAGAAATTAACTATTATATCAACTCATGACTTAATCAGATTTGGTGTCAAAAAGTTATTTGAAGATTATTTAATGGATTATAAGTTATTGTTTGATCAAGGTGAATTGCACGCAGTAGCATTAGCAAAAGTTATGGGGTTGTGTGCATTGATCTCTGATGACACAAAGAGATTTGGGCCTCATGATACGCTAGTTAAGGAACAAATCAAAGATGTCATCCCAATAGCCTTTTATGAATTGCTCTATTTGAAATATCTTATTGGTGAGCTATCTGTTGAAGGGTTGTTTGAAGAATTTAATGAAGTAACCTCTATAAGTATGAAGGACCATCCTATGAACTTTGTTGATAGGATTATGAGAACTACAAGACGGTTTAGTAAAGCCTATGGTACTTCAAGAGATCAAGATTGGATTCAATTATATTGCAGCAATCATGGGGTTGATTATAAGTTGAAGATGAACGAACTCAAAACTTACTTAAAAAAAATAGAGAGACAATAAAGCACTTGTTTGAAATACTGATAAATGAATGGGTACTATAACATGTATATGATCAATTTAAAAATGATAAGTTAAAACAATGGATTCGTAATTAGCAGGTCGGCGGTTCGATCCCCATAGTAGCTCCATACATCAGGAAGTATCTATTGCTTAATGCAGAGGTGCTTCTTTTTTTGTTCTTATATAAGAAGCAAGTAGTCTAAACTGTCTGATTCAATAGCGAGGTGAAGTGAGACAACACATAGAAAGCGCAACTGAATCTATAGCTACCATGATTAGTGGAAGCATCTTACGTCTCATTAGTTAATAATATTTAAACTTTCTAATGTATAAGGAAATACAGAGGTTAAAATATTGACAATATACGACAATTGCAATAAAATTTTATTACAGTATACATTTGTATGTGAATTAAATACACAAATAACTATGTTTGGTGGTATTAGCATGAAGAAGAGTGTAAAAAGATGGACAGGCATTATCCTTTCAGCCGCAATCCTCATTACAGCAATGGTTCTTCCGCCACTAGGAGGACTCAGCACGGAGTCGGTGCGTGCTTTAGGTATTCTGATAGTGACAATGATATTTCTGGTCACAGAACCTGTACCTGTAGGAATCACAGCACCACTTCTCATCGTCCTTCTCTCCCTTATGAATGTGGTAACACTTCAGGCTGCACTCAGTAATTCTATGACAACGTTGTTTCTTTTTCTCATGGCATGTTACGGTATATCCTCTGTGCTTCTTAAATCATCACTGCCCTATAGACTGGCTTATTTTCTTCTTAAAAAAGCCAGAGGGAAATCCATATGGATTATTGGGGCATTTATGCTGTGCACAGCTGTGATTTCATCTCTTGTTTCAAATGTTCCATGCGCTCTGATCATTACAGGGATCTGTTCAAGTGTATTGGCAGCCATGGGAGAGAAACCTGGTGAGAGTCGACTTGGAAGGTCTTTACTCCTCGCTGTTCCTTTTGGAGCCGTCTTCGGTGGCATGATGACACCTGCGGGAAGCTCCCTGAATATTTTATCCATGCAGCTTGTGGCACAGGCCACCGGAAAAGATATTTTATTCATTGAATGGATGATGGTGGGCATACCACTGGCACTTGCAATGATTGCCATATCCATTCCTGTTCTGAAACTTCTGTTCAGACCGGAAGACATCTCGCCGGAGAAAATGGAGATGGCACTGGCAGAGGTTTCGCATGATAAAAAACTGACCAGTTATGATATCAAGGCCATAATAATTTTAAGTGTCACTTTCATTCTATGGATCCTGACTTCATGGATTCCATGGATCAATGTCACTGTTGTTTCCGTGTTCGCTCTGGTCACATTTTTTCTTCCGGGACTGGATATGCTGACGTGGAAAGAATATTCAAGAGAATGCGGATGGGATACGATTCTGATCTGCAGTGCCATATTATCTGTAGGAGCCGCACTTGTTTCGACAGGACTTACAGACTGGGTGGTATTACGGGTTTCCTCTGTCTTTGTAGGCACTGGACTTTTCATATTTATTGTCTTGATTGCGGCCATAGTGAACTGGACGCATCTGCTCATTCCAACAGCATCAGCGATAGTAGTGCTTTATGCGGTAGCATTTGCAGGACTTGCCGTGTCTCTTGGCATCGATCCACGCATTGTGACGTTTTCGGTTGCAGCCATGTCAAGCTGCGTACTTCTTATCCCCTTTGATCCAGTGGTCATCGTGGCTTATACGACCAGATACTTCAAAATCAAGGATCTCTTTACTGCTGGTGTGATTGTATCAACTATATGGACGCTACTACTCGGATTATGGCTGCCGATTGTTTTCAGCATTATATAAGGGAGGCTAGTAACGATGCATGAAATGTTTCCTTTGACGATGTCGCAATACACGCTGATTATCGGGCTGATTTCTAATTCAGACCGTAAAAACAACAGACGTTTAAATACCCTTACATGCTGCTTCGAATGGAAAGAAGGTAGTGTGGAGCTCCTTACTGAAATAGGAAATTGGATACTTGAGCAAAATGATGCATTCAGGCTTCGGCCGGTGTACAGATTCCCATGGAGTTGGAAACAGTATATAGAACCTTTTGAAGAGAAAAAATTCCCTGTCGAACATTTTGATACAGATGAAGCTTATGAGAGCTGGTTACTGAAGGCAAAGGACAATACAGTCCTACTTTTAAAAGACCCGCTATATGATTTCAGAATTCTTGTGAGACCTGGAAATCGGCATACCCTTTGGATCCAGATGAATCACTTCATGACGGATGGCTACAGCATCAAACTCATCGCGCAGCAGGTCCGTGCACTGGACAGACATTTCAGAGAAGGGGAACCTCTTCTTGTTCCCAAGCCCGGTTCCTATCGCGATTATGTAGTGAAGGAGAAAGAATATCGAAAATCTCCTCAATTCAAAGAGGATCGTGCCTACTGGAAAAAAGTGTTCCGCTATCATAAGGATTATTCATCTCCTGGTGGTGCAAGATCCATGCATATAGAATGCGATTCACAGTCTATGACTATTGACGGACAGCTATACAAAGATCTTGTCACTTTCGCAAAAGAGCGTGGAATTTCTGTCGCTTCTACCCTTATGTCCAGTGCTGCAGTTACAGCTCATGCCATCAAGGGGTCCACTTATTTTTCCATGGCATCTCTTAGCTATGGTCGACATGACGGGGTAAGCAGACGCACCATGGGTGCAATGATGAACAGTCCCGTTATGATGTTCAGTGTGGATAAAGAGGAATCCTTCACTGATTTCTGTGCCAGAAATTATGAGCAGAATTTAGAAATGCTGCGTCATATACGGTACAGTAATCTTGATTTCACTCCTCTTTCTTATGTTCTTTGCACGCTTCACGGGATGAACTATAATCACAGCTGGATTCTGTTTTCCAATATGGATTATGAATCCGCTTTTCTTGATGGAGAACCCAAAGGTCGCATGTTCTGGTCAAATACGAATGTCTCACAGTTCTATGTGGCGGTCTTCGACATACCTAAGGAGGAGAGGGTGACCATTGAACTCAGATATCAGACCAGGCGCTTTAAAGAAGATGAGATTAAAAAGCTTCTGGCAGCCTATCGTAACATTCTGACTGTCATGATCAAGAATACGGATCAGGCGCTGAAAGAACTGGTGAAGTAAACTGAGGAGGTTTTTTTATGATACTGGAAGCATTAAAAAGGCAGGCGGAATCAGAACGTATCTGTGCTGTTGATGAGAAAGGCAAGCTATTTTCATTCCGGGACCTTCATAGACGTTCGGATGCGCTGGCCGCCTATTTCCTTGATCGATTTCCACCAAAAGCTTCTGTGCTTCTCATCGGCGACAAGGAAAATGATATGCTCACCTGTCTTTTCGCATGCATGAAATCAGGTCGTGCCTATGTCCCGCTTACGGTTACGATACCCGAGAAACGGGCAGCCTTCATAGCGGAGGACTCTGATGCAGCGCTCATCATTGCTTTTCATACGGATCTTCTGGACGCTTCAAAGCTGCCTCGAATTTCTGAAGAGGACGTGGACGATATCATCAGGAGCTATGAGGATACTTTTGTGAGTGAAAAGAACTGGCTCAAGTACGATGAGATGATGGCGCTGTTATATACGTCCGGCAGCACAGGAATACCCAAGGGCGTGATCAATTGCCTGGGTGATCTTGAAAATCTGTTTCTTGCACCTGAGAAGTATTACATCGGTGGACCAGGTATGCGTGTCATGAATAACTTCTCCTATATGTTTTCAGCTCACATGCAGCATGTCTACCGAACCATGACGATTATGGGGTCTGTCATGTATGCAGTACCAGGCTCCATCCAGAAGGATGTAGGGAAGCTCATGGATTATTACCTGAAAGTGCGTCCAGACTATCTGGGGGTCATTGCAACAACCTGCGCTATGCTCCTGACCGACAGCAGATTCAACGAGAAGGATATGCCGGATCTTAAAGGCGTTGCCTTGGCTGGTGAGGTCTGTTCGCGAAAACTGATTGGAAGTCTTTTTCAACGTTTTCCGGCCATCACTGTCCGAATCCAGTATGCTTCCACTGAACTTACAACTGTAGCAGTGGGAAATTCCATCACAAAGGAAGATTTCGACCGCATAAATACTGATGTGATCCCTGTGGGAGAACCTGTACCTTCCATCGAGGCAAGACTATGGAACGAAGAGGGAAAGGAGGTTCCTGATGGGGAAAAATGGGAACTGATTGTTGTCTCAGAAAGGCTTTGTGACGGATACTGGAAGCAGAAGGAACAGACGTCCCAGTCGTTTTTCACTTTGCCTGATGGAAGAAGAGGATTTCATACACGTGATCTGATGATCCGCCGGAATGGTCTTCTATTCTATGCAGGAAGACTGGACAATCGCATTAAAATCGGCGGGAATCGTGTTGAACTGGAAGAAGTGGAATCTGCCATAATATCCTTGCCACTGATCCATCAGTGTGTTGTAAGACCGGTGTACGGAAGTGATGACAGGGTGATTTCTCTTGTAGCCTATGTTACCCAGACGAATCCTTCGAGGAGTCATCTGGAATCGATCATCACCATAAAGAAATCACTGAAAGAAGTTCTACCATCCTATATGATTCCACAGAAGATTATCATTCTACCGGAGTTTAAAACAAATACCAGTGGAAAGATTGATCGTGCTGCTATCCGAATGTACCATGAAGAGCTGATGAACGGAGCGAAGTTGATGGAGAGCCGACAGCTTTAGGTGCTACCATTTATCCTCATGAAGAATTTTGAGAATTACCAAGGAGGGACAAATAATGAATGATTATAGAAAAATAGTTGGAGATGCATTGAGTGACGCAGTAGGGATCGAGATTGAAGAAGAGCAGTATGGCCTTGACCTCATTGAACACGGACTTGTGGATTCCCTGGCCATGATGAATATCATCATGCACATGGAAGAGCATCTGGGAAAACGGATCGACAGTAAGAATTTCACCAACGATGATTTCAGATCTTTCAACAGTATCAGGTCTCTGATCGAGAAATTATAATGTGTGTGAATAAATTCAGTGAGTTTCTGTGCAGTACCTGATACTGCACTTTTTTTGCGGCTCTGTATGAAAGTGTGGTTTTCATCGGCCTGATTCAGCAGCATATGGGTTATAATGGAAGAAGAACTGGAATGAAAAGGAGAAACACTTATGGAGAAAAAAGTGGTATTGATTACTGGGGGGACCCGTGGAATCGGTTTTGCAACTGCGAAAAGATTCGGAAAAGAAGGATATATAGTTGCTGTCAACGGAGTCAATAAGGACAATGGAGTTTTAAAAGAGAAGGAGCTCAAAGATTTGGGCTATGAAGCTTTCTACTTCTATGCAGATGTCACCAAAGAAAATGAAGTAGATGCAATGATGGACGAAGTGGTAAAAAAGCTTGGAAGAGTGGATGTGCTTGTGAACAACGCCGGAGGGCTAGGTGGCAGAAAACCTATTGAAGGAATGGAGACATCTCATTGGAACGCTGTCATGGATCTGAATCTCAACAGTGCGTTTTATGTGTCACGCGGGGCGATTCCTCACCTTAAGAAAAATGAGGGTAGCATAGTAAATGTCACCTCCATAGCAGTCCAGATGGGAGGCGGACCAGGAGCTGCAGCCTATGCGGTTGCAAAGGCAGGCCTTCTCACTTTTACAAGAGGTCTTGCGAAAGAGCTGATTCCTTTTGGTGTTCGTGTGAATGCAGTTTCACCTGGTACCATAGATACGGATTTCCACAGCAGTACAAATAGAGACCTCATGGATTCCTGGGTGAAGGGAATACCTGCAGGAAGGCTTGGAAAACCCGAAGATATCGCCAATGCCATCTACTTTGCCGCTTCTGAAGAAGCAGCATTTATGGTAGGAGAAGTCATTCAGGTCAATGGCGGTCAGGATTTCAGATAGAGGATATTCATAGGAAGATCAGAGCCATGGAAGCTCTGGTCTTTTTTTGTGGCGCGTGATCAGATAAATAACGGATTTCATTTGCAACTGAATGCTTATTAGCATATAATAAGTAGAAACATTGCGTCCGATTAGATTGGGAAAAGTTCAGGTAGTTCTCACGTGGGTGAGTTATTTTTTTTGCCACTGAACAGATCGCGGTCGTATGAATTAAAGTTCAAGTGTATAAAGTTCAAGTCAACAAGAAACAAGGAGAGAATATGAGTAAAAAATTTGCAAGTTTGAATATAGACAGTGAAATCTTAAAAGCCATTGAGAGTCTAGGCTTTAAAGAGCTCACTGAAATACAGGAAAAAGTAGGTCCTCTAGCCATGGCTGGGGAAAATATATTAGGATCCTCTTCCACAGGAAGCGGAAAGACCATCGCATTTCTTATGCCCGTCATGGAAAAGACTTCCTGGGAAGAGCATAATGCGAATACCCTGATCCTAGCACCATCTCGAGAACTGGCTCTTCAGATCAAGAATGAATATGACACCCTGGGAAGATACAAGAAGCTTTCCTGTGTGGCAGTATTTGGAAAGCAGCCTTTCCAGGAACAGATCAGTGCCATGAAAAACAGACATCAGGCTATCAGTGGAACGCCAGGAAGAGTGCTGGACCATATCAAAAGAGGAACCATAGATGTTTCTTCCATTGAGATTCTGATCATAGATGAAGTGGATGAACTTCTGGACCGTGGATTCACGGACGAAGTCATGGATATTGTGAGACATCTTAAAAATGTGAAGCAGACCATGATGTTTTCTGCGACAATCACTGAAAGTGTGAGGGATCTGGCACTTAAAATAACACCAGATTTTAAAATCATTGAAGCGGCTAAAGACGAAGAACTGAATATAGAAGAGATTCACTATGAATTGGATGAGAAGGATAAGTGGAAAGCACTGCTTTCTGTCATCTACGGAAGAAAACCACAGGGCATGCTTATCTTTGTCAATACAAAGGATGAATGTGACAGATTGCAGACAAGACTAGAAGGTGCCAATATAGATGCATTGAAAATTCATGGTGGAATGATGCAGGAAGATCGTCTGAAGGCCATGGAAAGATTCAAGAACAAAGAGATTCCTTATATGGTTGCAACGGATGTTGCTTCAAGAGGAATAGATGTATCGGATCTGGATATATCACTAAGTTATGATTTTCCAGTGGAAAAAGAGAGTTACGTTCATCGAAAAGGAAGAACAGGCAGAAACTTCAAAAAAGGATCAGCAATCTATTTCATCACAGATCATGATGCAAGAAAGGTTTATGAAGTGGAGCAGTATATCGGACATTCACTGAACGCTATGCTGAATATGGATTATGAGCCTTATAGAAGTGGTAAAGAGGGTTTTAGAGAGTTCCAGAAAAATCTGAGAAGAAACAGACCTGAAAAGAAAGTCACTCATACGGATATCACGAAGATCTATATCAACGGCGGAAAGAAAAAGAAAATCAGACCCCTTGATATTGTTGGAACGTTAAACGCCATTGAAGGAATAGAACCTGAAGATATCGGCATCATCAAAGTCCTGGATCAGGGATCCTATATTGATGTAATGAATGGAAAAGGTGATATTGCCGTGAAAGGTCTTTCACAGAGAAAGATCAAAGGGAAGACGCTTAGAGTAGAAAAGGCAAAGAAATAGAGTAGAAAAGGCAAAGAAATAGAGTAGAAAAGGTGTATGGAATTTCCATGCACTTTTTTCGACTCTGATTGAAGTAGTGTAAAAATAAATGATGAATGTATAGAGGTGATGAATTGAAAAGGTTAGAGAAAAAGCTGCTAAATCTGGCGATTGGTGAATTTGCAGCCCTTTGCACCTTTATTCTGGTTTATAGATCATTGAAACTGGGTATGGCTACTTTAGTGGCATTTTCCTATCTTCTATTCATATTATTACAAGGAAGTTTGTATTGGCTTTACAGATACAGGTTACTGATAAATGCGAAAAGCGTTGATCTGAAGGTTATTAAACTTTTCAGAAGTCTTAAATATCTCAATATGATTCTTTCAGTGATACTTGGCATGATGATCCCTGTTGTAAAAAGCGGTGATATGGATTTTATTGTTGCTGCGTTTGTATTACTATTTGGAATCATAGAGTATATTAACTACTACTGGTATAGGTTAAGTTATGGAAAATCAGGATTCAATATTAAAATACTGTCAGATACAAAATGCAAAAGATCCAGCATAAGCAAGATGATCAGTAAACTATAATACACTAATTTTTAATAGATCAATGAACAAAATGGGATTCGTGGTAATCCCATTTTGTTTTATAACGAATTCAAGAAGAGTCGAGAACCAATTCTTTGGCATATTTAAATTTTCTAAGATAAAAAGAGAATAGATTAACATAAAGTTTGCTTGTGGTTATTATTGGAAAGGGCGGATTATGGTATACTATATATAAGAATTGTTAGAAAATTAAAACACTTGAGGTGAAAACGATGGAAGTCAGTGGAATGAAAAAAAGAGAATTAATACAAGAAAAGCAGAAAATTGAAATAGCTTCATTAAGACGTCTGCTCAAGAACCATGGTGAATTTTTTAATTTTGTGAATCTTCATGATGGCTGGTACAGATGGGTAACAGGAAAATATTCTGTGACCAGTATTGATAGTATGGGTGAAACGCTGATCAAGTATTTATGTCAGTTCTGTAATGAATATAATTTATTGAGCCAGGGATACATGAGTTCAGATCGAGTTCTTGCACTGGATTATAAAGGTGTTCATGTACTATTCAGAAAACTTGATGGGAAAGAAGATTATTCAGCTGTTTCTTTGATTGATGAGAAACATAATTTCAAGGTGATCAACTGGGATAAACTATACAGTTACATGGAAAAAGAATTGAAAATTTTATTGGCAGAAGAAACAGAAGTGCCTGTGAATGAAGTGACTGAAAACAAGTCTTATATCAGAGAATAAATTACAAGAATAAGAAAGCCTGGAAGCGTAATGCTTTCCAGGCTTTCATTGTTTTCATTGAAGTCCTATTTTTCAGGGAGGAGTTCATCAATACTGATGAATCTACTCTCAGACATATGATATAGTCCCTTGTCTGTAATTTTCAGCTCTGGAATGACAGGCAAGGTCAGGAAGGAAAGAGTCAGAAAAGGATTGAAATCTATCTCATGAAAAATGGTCCTTGATGCTTCATGAAGTTTTCTCAAGTCCTCGCTGATCTTTTCAAGAGGTGCGCTGGACATGAGTCCTGCGAGATCAAGCTGCAGTTCCGCCTTTACTTCTCCTTGATCCGTGATGACGATTCCGCCACCGATCTCTTCGATTCTCTTTACTGCCAGAAGAAGGTCAACATCATTCATACCCAATGCGACCAGATTGTGGGAATCATGGGCGATGGTGGTTGCAACAGCACCACTGATCATATTGAAGCCTTTAACGATTCCTTTTCCAAGTCCTCCGTTATTGCCATGTCTTTCTATGACAAAAAGCTTAGCCAGATTAGAGGCAGCTTCCGCTTCAAAAGCCCTGTTCTTTTCATAGTTCATTGTAAGATGATTTGTAAGGATGCTGTTTGGTATGACTTCGACCAGATTAAGACTGCCGGTGGATGAAGTGATCCTAAGCTGATCCTCACTTAATTCAGGAAGACTGATCGTATTTTTCAAGACAGGAAGTGCATTTTCATGATAGTCGTATAAAAGGGCTTCCTGATCCCATACCATAATGCCATTTTTAAATACAGAGCGGATTGTGAATTCTTCCAGATCATCAAGGATGACAAGATCTGCCTCATATCCGGGAGCGACAGCTCCTTTTCGTTTCAGGCCATAACATTCGGCTGGATTCAGCGTAGCTATTCTTACTGCATCTATAGGATCGATATGGTTTTTAACAGCCCTTCTTATCATGTCATCAATGCTGCCCTGATTGTAAAGATCATCAATGTAGATGTCATCTGTGCAGAAGGTAAATCTTCGATGGTTGTTTTTATTCACAAGAGGGATGATGGCATCAAAGTTTTTCGCCACAGAACCTTCTCGGATATGGACATAGAAGCCTTTCTGCAACCGATCTTTTGCTTCCTCCAAAGTTGTGCACTCATGATCCGTCGTAATACCCGCAGTGCGGTAGATGTTACTTTCCATGAAAGATAAGCCAGAACCATGACCATCGATGGTTTTCTTGTGATTCTGTGCATCAAGAAGCTTTTTCATCATATCATCCGATGTATCTCTTACAGAAGGAAGATCCATGACTTCAGCAAGACCGGATACCTGATCATTCCTGTAGAAAGGTGCAAGATCCTCCGATGACAATACTGCGCCTGATGTTTCATGCTTTGTAGCTGGCACGCAGGATGGAAGCATCATCTGGAAGGCCACAGGGAGTTTTTTCGAAGAATCCAGCATGAAAGATAATCCTTCAGTACCCAAGACATTTCCGATTTCATGGGGATCCATGATCACTGTGGTTATTCCATGTCTGATGGCGGCTTTAGAAAATTCTTTCGGTGTCGCCAAAGTAGACTCGATATGGATATGGGCATCTATGAGGCCAGGCACAACATAGGCTCCTTTTAAATTTATTTCCTTGTTCCCTTTATACTGATCTCCTAAGCCCACTATCATGCCTTCTTTTATTGCGATGGACTCATGGAGGATTTCTCCACTGAAGACATCTACGATTTTTCCATTCTTCAGAATCAGATCGCAGGGGGTTTTTCCGCTGGATCCGTCAATGAGGATTTTGAGCTTCTCTATATTCACTGGATTCACCTTCTCTTTATATTTATTAGTACTATAGATGAATTATTTTGCCGTGTCAATGAAGGAAGTGAAAACAAGAAAAAAAATGAACTGGCTGCAAAGCCAGTTCAAATATATAGGAGTGTAAGGAGCTAGCGCTTTATTGGTTCAGTTCTTTGTACTTTTTGAACCACTCATCCATTTCAGTGAGTCTTCGTACACGATGCTTTGGTTTTCCGGATCTTGACAATTCGTGGTTTTCGCCACGGAACAAGCAAAGCCTGGAATCTACACCATGATACTTCAGTGCAGTAAACATCTGGAGACCTTCTGTGATCCAGCATCTATAGTCTTCTTCAGAATGGATGAACAGGGTAGGTGTTTTGACTTTATCCGCATATTTAAGCGGAGACTGTTCCCACATCTTGTCATGGTTTTCCCATGGTGATGCAGCAGTCTGATCGTCTGCAAAATAGAACCCGATGTCGGTGGTATTAAACATTGAGATCCAGTTGGAGATACTTCTCTGGGATGCGGCTGCTTTGAACCGGTCTGTGTGTCCAATGATCCAGTTGGTCATATATCCGCCATAGGATCCGCCTGTGACAAAGAGAAGATCTTCGTCTATATCTTTATAGGTTTTTAAAGAGAGGTCCGTGAAGTTCATAAGATCTTCGTAATCGATGCCTCCATAGACTCCGCGAATATCCGAGAACTCATTGCCTTTGCCGTCACTGCCCCTTGGGTTACAGAAGATAACAAAGTAACCGCAGTTGGCAAAATACTGGAGCTCATGATAAAATACGCTGCCGTAAACTGTTTTTGGTCCCCCATGAATTTCCAGAAGTGCTGGATATTTCTTTCCTTCTTCATAATCCACAGGTTTCAGAATGAAACCGTCGATGGTCCTTCCATCTTCCAGTGTATAGCTAAGTGCTTCTGGGATTGAAAGCTTGACTTCCTCTTTGATCCAGTCATTATAACTTGTGAGCTTGACGGATTTTCCGTTTTCCACTTTATAGATTTCCTGTAGTGAGGTGTTCTTCATGCCGATGTAGAGAATGTTTCCATCTTTCACACTGAGGGCATCTGCAGAACCTTCTTCTGTCATGACTTCCTTGATTTCACCATCTTCACCGATTTTCATGATATGAGAATCGGAGCCTTTCGTTGTGGTGAAGTAGAGTGCTTCATGATCAATCACTCTTGATTTTCCGTTGCCATATCTTGAATCACTTCCAACAGAGCTGTACATGGACATATCAAGGTCTTTTGTAGTCAGCTTCAGTTCTCCGCTTCCAAGATTATAGGTGTAAAATTTACTGTTTTCATTGATACCGTAGTTCTTCATATCAGTAGCTGTTAGAATCAGCATATTCTCTGACAGGAACTCAGCATAGGATATGGATAAACCTGAAGTTTCCAGTTTGATCACTGCTGCACCATCAAATATGGATAATTCATTGTAGAGTCCTTCTTTGTCCATAAATGTGCTGGACAGGATGACTGCCTGATCTTTTTTCTCATTCAGTTTGATGTTTTCGATGTTGGTATACTCACCAGTGAGATATTTGATGAACTTACCTTTTTCATCAAAAAGAGAGAGTCTGTTTCTCTTACGGGAAGTATATCCTCCACCGTTGGACCAGTATGGAATCTCTTCCAGGACTTCATAGTCCTTCTCTTCCTTCAGTCTTTTCAGTTCATCTGTCAGGTCCTTTTCTTCTAAAGTGGACTGATCTTTGCTGTTGTTGTCATAGTAAGCGGAAGCTATAAAAATTCCATTATGAAGTACTTCATAGGAACTCACTTTCTTGTTGAAACGGACAAATTTGTCAGCCTCTCCACCATGGATGTTGATCTTGTATACCTGGGTGAATTCTTTAAGGGACTCGCTTTCTTCCTTATCCTTCTCATCTCTTATGGTGGTGAAAAGAATATTTTCATCATCAAGCCATTTGAAGCTGGACTCTTTATTGAACGCAGTGAGTTTTCTTGTCTCATTGTTGTCCAGTTGAAGAAGGTGCAGGTTGGACAGGTACTTGTTTCCATCCAGGTCTACTTCATGCAGAACATAGGCTGCGTGTTTTCCATCAGGAGAATGTTCTATGCTTGATAGGAACTTGTAATTTTTAAAATCATCGATGGCTAAATTTCTCATATTGACCTCCGTTAGGTGTTTATAAAATTAAATATACAGTAAAATTGACAGATAGTTTTGAATTCCAGTGAATTTCTGTATGCCAATGACGTTATCTGTATTATTTCAGTCATTTTTGGACGAAAAAAGTCCCGCTGGGGGACAGCGGGACTGAAACTATAGGCCAGTTTATATATTAAGTGTAAGGTCTACTATTTTGCTTCTTTGTATAATTTGGCAACCTGATCCCAGTTTACTACATTAAACCAGTTCTCAATGTATTCAGGTCTTCTGTTCTGATACTTCAGATAGTATGCATGTTCCCATACGTCCAGTCCTAAGATTGGTTCGTATCCTTCAGATACTGGATTGTCCTGATTTGCTGTGGACATTACTTCCAGCTTACCGTCTTTTAGTACAAGCCATGCCCAGCCTGATCCGAATCTTGTAGCTGCTGCATCTGAGAAAACAGTCTTGAATTCATCAAAGCTTCCGAACTTCTCTTCGATGGCAGAAAGAAGGTCGCCTTCAGGCTTCTGTCCTTCAGCATTCTTCATGATTGTCCAGAACATGGAGTGATTCATGTGTCCACCACCATTATTTCTTACTGCTGTTCTGATGTCTTCAGGCAATGCATTAAGATCTGTCAATAGTTCTCTTATGCTCTTCTCCTGTAGTTCAGGATACTTCTCAAGAGCTCCGTTAAGCTTGGTTACATAAGCATTGTGATGCTTGGTGTAATGGATCTCCATTGTCTGTGCATCCACGTAAGGTTCTAAAGCGGTATAATCATAAGGTAGTCTTGGTAATTCAAATTTCATTTTTTAATTCCTCCAAATTTTTTTAGTTATTCACTCCTGTAATCAGGAGATTCAATTTACTTATGTTCTTACTATAACCCAAGTGTTAGTCAAATTCAATAGCATACAATCAAATTTACCTGCAATCTGTATATTGTTAATAGTTAGTTTACAAAGTTCACTGGAATAAATACTTTTACCATATAAATAAAGGATTACTATAATAATAATATTGAGTGAAAATAAAAAACAGGAAGGTGTTTTTAACCTTCCTGTTTCTGCTATGAATCACGCATCTTATTGATCCGGTCATCAAGTTTTTTTCTGCCTACAACATAAGTGTTTTTAAGTTTATTGAAGATTTCAGTGTTCTTCAATGGTGTGATATCAGGGAAAGCGTTAAACAGTCTTTTATTCATGTAACGTCCCTTCTGAAAGAGAAGTTTGACTTTGTCAGTATAGATCAATGTATCTTCTAATTTATTCTGTAGCATATGCTTGAGCTCTTCCAGCCTTATTTCGCCTTCTTTAAGCAGTCTGTCAAATTCTTCTTTGACTTGTGCTATACGGATATTGAGTAAGAGAAGATGTCTCACTGTAAAGAAAAGATCTACTAGTACCACAAAGAAAACAATGATGGAAATGTAACTCAAAAGAATTACAGGCTGCGCATACAGATAACTTTCAATGGCGGGATGCGCATAGTCCACAACAAGCACTGACAGAGATGCAAATACAAGGGCACCTGTCAGATAAACACGTCCATGGATGTTAAAAGGTTTTTTAGAATAATCCCACCATCTCGCGTGGAAAAATGTTTCCAGAAGCACTGAGGTGAGGTATTCCACAACTGTAGTCAGGACCATGCTGGAGAGAAACAGTGGAAGAAAGCTTGTCTCTTTACCGTAAAAGACAAAGACGATGAGAATTGCACCAAAGCCATATACAGGACACAGAGGACCTGTAAGAAAACCTCTGTTGACCAGTTTTTTTCCTGTTATGGAACACAGAATCGATTCATAGATCCATCCAGCGATGCTATAAATAATAAAATATAGAAACCAGTACATAAGACTCATCATTAACCTTCTCTCAAACCAAGTCAGATTCTTTACTATCATTATAACCAAAAATGATAGGATAATGATAGCTATCCAAGAATTACTTTTTTATCAGCAATTCTTTCGATGAAGTCTTCATCATGAGATACAACGATGACAGCCTGGTCTTTCTTTATTTTCTGAATGATGTCGATGAGAAGATTCTTGTTTTCAGAATCAAGACTGCTGGTAGGTTCATCAAAACATAGCACCAGCGGATTCAGAAGAAGTGCTCTGATGATGGCGATTCTCTGCTTCTGTCCACCTGAAAGCTCTGCTGGATAAGCGGTTTTTTTATCCGAAAGTCCGAATTCAGTGAGGTAAGCCTCCGCTTTTTTTACGGCTTCCTTTTCCTCATAAAGTTTATGATACTTCACAGCAATCAATAAATTGTCCATGACATTCAGATGCTGAAAAAGTGAGGAGGACTGAAAAACAAGTCCGATCCGGATTCTGTTTTTTTCATCAACGACGGTATCGTTCAGATAAAAAACCCCGCTGTCCTGCTTTTCCAGCTGAACAATGCACTTGAGAAGAGTTGACTTACCTACCCCTGAAGGACCGACTATGGCAAGCACTTCATTCTTATCGACCTGAAAGTTCATGTTTTCCAGTACCTTCAGACTTCCAAAGGATTTCGATATGTTATCTGCTCTAAACACTAGATGGTCACCTTCCTCATATTTTTCTCGATTTTCTTCAGCAGTCTTTCAATCAGTATACTCAGCGTGAAATAGATGAGCCCTACGATAATGAAAGGTACTGCCGAAACATAAATATTTGCAAGGGTTCGGGAAACTTTGATGAGTTCACTCAAGCCCAAAGTATAAATCAGCGCAGTATCTTTCAGTAGAACAAGGACTTCATTGGAAAGGGAAGGGAAACTGTTTCTTACCGACAGTGGGAGTAAAATCTTATAAAATGTATAGGATTTTGAGAAGCCCAGTACAAAGGCCACATCCTTCTGATCTTGAGGGACACTTTGTATCCCTCCTCTGAGAATTTCAGCAATGTATCCGGTGTAGTTAAAGGTGAACCCGATGAGCGCTGCAGTCATTCGACCTAAAGTGATCCCGAAATAGGGAAGTCCAAAATAGATAAAAATGAGCTGAAGAAGAAGGGGGGTTCCTCTCACTATGGAGATATAGGCAGATATGATGGGTCTGATCCGTCTAAATCCATACAAGTATGTGACCAGTATCCCTAAAACGGAAGAAGTGATCAGCGTGATGATGAAATAGAATAATGTCTGACCAAGTCCTTGAAGAAGGACCGGATAACTTGTCTGGAGCATATTAATCATTGATATACACCTTTTTTATTTCATCGAATGTTCCATCATTCACGATCTCTTCCAGGGCTTCGTTGACTTTTTCAAGAAGGGTACTGTCAGATTTTCTGAATCCGATCCCGTATTCTTCCTGACCGAAATTGTCTTCAAGAATTGTATATTCTTCAGCATTCTTGGAGAGAAGAACATATCTTGCAAAAACTTCATCAAGAACTATGGCATCACTTCTGCCTGATTCCAGGTCCAGGAACAGATCCAGATTCGAATCGAAGGTGATGAGTTCGCCATTCTTTAAATTATCAACAATCCCTTCTTCATTTGTTACAGCATCATATGCACTGGATTCCTTCTGCACAGAAACGACTTTATCAGTGAGGTCTGCCTTTGAGCTGATGTCGGAGGAAGCCATAGTGATGATGATCTGTGTATTGTCCATGTAAGGAGTAGAGAAATTGACCTTTTCTTTTCTTGCATCAGTGATGGTATAGCCGTTGAAGATCAGATCGATGTTACCGCTGTTTAGTTCACTCTCTTTCAAAGACCAGTCTATCGGCTGGAATTTTGGCGTAATCCCGATTCTTTCAAAAATCTCTTTCGCCAGATCCACATCAAATCCTACAAGTTCGCCCTGGGGATTTCTGAATCCCATCGGCACGAAAGTATCATCTAGACCAACGACGATTTCACCTTTTTCCATCAAAGCATCAAAAGTATCTTCGTTCTTGTCTGTGGTGCTGCACCCTGCAAGTAGCATAAGTCCCATTAGTAGTGTGATCAGTTTTTTCATAATT
>CAZXUT010000048.1:0-26596 GCA_964643785.1 uncultured Proteiniclasticum sp. | reverse complement strand
GATTTAAAATTAAAGAACCGACTTTCTTTCCTGCGTATTCAAAAGACACTGATGACCCAACCCAGCAGAAGGCGGTTAGTATAGCAGCGATTTCGCCAATGAACATGTTACACCCATCCTGTCATATTTTATTTTTCATTTCATTATCTTATCACAGCTACAAGGGATTTCATATATTTTAAAAGAGAAGCTAGATACAGTTAAGGCTGAAAACAGACAGATAATCAGATAGTCTGACAGGTACTGATTTTAGCTACGAATAGAATGATAACAATCACTTCATAGAATTGGAGAAATAGTAAATTTATGCCTTTGACGAAAACGGGTATATTAGGTATAGTATGAAGAGCTTAGAAGCCGAATTGCTGAAAAAGCAAGAAGATAAGAGCGCTTATAATCGCCGGAGGACCTATGAACAGTCAACTAAAAGAAAGAAACCAGTTATATAAGACATTTTTTAAATATGTGTCCTTGAATGTCATCAGCATGATCGGATTTTCCGCCTTTATCCTGGCGGATACTTTTTTCATCGCCAACGGTGTCGGAAAAGACGGACTAATAGCTTTGAATCTTATTATCCCAGCCTACACCGTGGTCTATGCCATGAGTCTTCTACTGGGCACAGGAGTAGGAACGGTCTATTCGATCTATCGAGGACAGGAGAAGTTAAAGAGAGGTAATGAAGTATTCACACAGATGATGGTTCTAGGGATTTTCATTGGACTTCTTTTCACCATCACAGGACTTCTTTTTCCAGATGAGATCGTGCAGCTCTTAGGTGCAGAAGGTCGCTTTATCAAGTTATCCAGAGATTATACCTATACGGTATTTCTTTTTTCAGTGGCCTTCATGATGAACAGCATCCTTGTGAGTATGGTGAGAAATGACGGACATCCGAGGCTGGCCATGATTGCCATGCTGGCAGGAAGCATGAGTAATATCCTGATGGACTACATCTTCATCTATCCCCTTAACATGGGTATGTTCGGTGCAGCTTTAGCGACAGGGATTGCACCAATTCTCAGTATGCTGGTGATGATGCCTTTCTTTATCAGAAAGAAACATCATTTCAGATTTGTGAAGACCCGCCTGAAGTATCAGGAAATAAGAAAAGTGGTCTCCATCGGGATTCCGACTTTCATCACAGAGCTCTCGTCAGGTCTAGTGATTCTCCTTTTCAACCTGGTGATTCTTCACTATATCGGAGATATCGGTGTGGCAGCCTACGGAATCATCGCCAATCTGGCGCTGGTTCTCATTGCGATCTTCTCTGGCGTCGGACAGGGGATTCAGCCTATCATAAGTTATAATCATGGTCAGGGTAACCATGAAAATGTTAGTAGGACCTTGAGGCTTGGCATCTTCTTCTCTGCAGTCCTGGCCATTTTTCTCTACAGCATCTTCATCGGTTATTCCGATGAAATCATCCAGGCGTTCAATTCAGAAAACAATATAGAGCTTCATCGCCTGGCAACAGAAGGAATGAGAATCTACTTCACGTCCTTCCTCTTTGCAGGCATGAACATCACGATAATTTCTTATTTCTCGGCCAAGGCGAAGCCGAGGCCATCCTTCATAATATCGCTGTTACGAGGGATCCTTCTTATTCCACCAGTGCTTCTGATTTTTGCCGCATCCATGGGAATCACCGGAGTATGGATCACCATTCCACTGGTGGAGTTTGGAGCTTTACTGATTTCCATTTGGCTATTATCGATGGAATAAATGGACGAAATACCATCGCAATAAAAACTCGCACTAATCTACTTTTAGATTTGTGCGAGTTTTTATTGCGATGAATACAATCATAAGGATTGTTGTCTGTAGCATATAATCAGTTATTCTTTAACTTTCGAAAAGCTCTGAAGTTTTGATACAACCTCTTCTAGAAATATGAAAAAGATAGTACGTGATTTCTCGTAAGGCTTCAGATCTTCTGGTTGAGATGTTTTGGCTAACCAGAAAAAGCGATCGCATTGGGTGAAGAGATTTGAATTATATTCTTCTACTATGATCGCAACTTCAGAACCTTTTAATTTTGCTTTATCATAAATGGTCTCGAAGGATGAGAAAGTTCCAGTCACTGTCAGAATTAAAATCAGAGTATCATCATCAATAACAGATGCGATTGAGAGTTCATCTGAAGTAGCCATCACTATTTTATTTGTGCAGGTTCTTAATCGATACTCAAAATACTGTGCACACAGTAAAGAAGGGCCATAACCGAAGAGTATGATTTTAGAATGATTTTCTATTAGGGAAATCACGTCCAAAACAAGCTGTTCATCGAATACTTCGATGAACTCTTTCAATCTTGTTAGTTCATTCGAAGAGGATTTACTAGATGTATTTCCATAGAGAAAGCTGGTATATTGCTTGAAATTCTGAAATCCGAGTTTACGGACAAACTTTGAGATTTTTGATGTTGAACAATCACAATAATTGGCAGCATCGATAATTTTCATTTTTGGATTTACTTTGGAATATTCTTTGATTTTATCAAAAATTTCTTTTTCTAATTCATTTAAGTTCTTTATATCTATATTAACCACAATAATCCTCCCTGCACATCTTTATAGATTTTAACACTGACTCAATAAATTGTAAAGATGCATTGTTTGTAAAATTCTTATAATGGAAAATTATTAAGTTATTTTCCATTAATCAAAAATAAAATCGATTACTATGTAAAGTTTTCCATATTTTTATTGATTTATCTGCATTATTGTGCGATACTTTATTGGTGATCACAGTACTTAGCTTTATTACTGTTACTATTTAAGGAGGCATTGTAGTGAAAGAAAAATTAATAGAATTATTACAAAACATGTTGACCCCAGATCAAGTAAATACAAATGATGAGGATTTGTATGATGCTTCAGCAGATCGGTATAAAAAATACGCTAAGGCAAGAAAGGTACTAGATGTACCTCAACCAATTGCTATTGTATATCCAAAAAACACAGAGGAAATAAGCACTCTTCTGAGTTTCTGTAACGAAAATGGTGTGAATGTCATCCCTAGAGGCGGAAAAACTGCTACTGAGGGTGGATTAGAAAACTGGAAAGAGATTGCTGTTGTAATTGATGCACTTCATCTTGATAAGATCATAAATATTGATACTTATAATATGCAGGCGACTGTAGAAGCAGGAGTAGCTCTTCAGGATTTAGAAGATGAATTAAGAAAAGTAGGATATACAACTGGACATTCTCCACAGTCGAAACCAGTTGCAAAATATGGCGGTCTTGTTGCTACACGTAGTATCGGTCAATTTTCAACCTTATATGGCGGAATTGAAGATATGGTCGTTGGACTTGAATGTGTTTTTCCAAATGGTCATATATCAAGAATTAAAAACGTTTCAAGAAGAGCCGGTGGGCCTGATATCAGACATATTGTAATTGGTAATGAAGGAGCACTTTGTTATATTACAGAAGTCTCAATTAAGATTTTTAAAATATTCCCCGAGAACAACAAGTTCTTTGGATATCTGATCAAGGATGTCGAGACTGGCATCAAAATTCTAAGAGAAGTCATGGTAAATGGGTATAGACCTTCAGTAGCGAGAACTTACTCCGAAGAAGATGCAGCACAGCATTTCTATCATTTCTATGAGAATAAATGTGTACTGATTTTCATGGCAGAAGGAAACGAACATATCGTTGAAGCTACAAAAAAGGGTATCGAAGAAGCGGTTGAAAAATTCAAAGATGGAATCATCAAGGAAGTAGATAGCAGCCTGATCGAAGGCTGGTTTAACAATCTGAACTGGTCTCAGAAAGATATAGATGACGAGTTTGAAGGAATGCTTGAAAATGATTCCCATGCAGGCTTTACAACAGAAATTTCAGCGGATTGGGAAACAATCACTAAAATTTACGACAATGTAATAAAACGTGTAAAAAGTGAATTTCCTAGAGCACATGATTTAACCATGTTAGGTGGACATTCTTCTCATAGTTACATTAATGGAACAAATATGTATTTCGTATATAATTACAATATAAATTGTGCGCCTGAAGATGAACTGAGAGTATATCATCATCCGCTTCAGACAATTGTAGTAGAAGAAACATTGAAGTTAGGTGGTTCTATGTGCCATCATCATGGTATTGGTAAGTTCAGAAGCGAATGGACAAAACAGGAACATGGTAGTGCATACTTTATGCTGGAAAAACTGAAAGAAGCTTTTGATCCAAATGGAATCATGAACTATGGAACGATTTTTCCAGTAGAAGAAGTGGATAAATTTACTAAGTAAGACTAAATGTAGGGGATAATAATGAAGGTAATTTGTGCTGTTAAATATGTTCCGGATGTAGGTAAATTTCAATTTGACTTTGAAAAAAACGTTGTAATCCGAAGTAATGTAAGAATGATTTTGAATCCAGATGATGCTAAATGTGCAGCATTAGCATTTGCTATTAAAAAAAACAGGCCTGACACTGAGATTGAAATTCTATGTATGGGCCCAAAGTCTGTGTTACCAATGATTGAAGATCTAGGAAGGCTTGGGGCTGATAGAATAACATTGATCAGTGATAGACACTTTGTGGGAAGCGACAGCTATGTAACAAGTAAAATCCTAGGAACATATCTTCAGGATACAGAATATGATTTAATACTGACAGGAAATCATTCTCTTGATGGAGATACTTCCCATGTTCCCCCTCAAATAGCAGACATGTTAAATATTCCGCAAATGTCAAATGTCGTTTCAGTTGACATTGAAACTCTTAGTTCAGATTCAATAGGATTTGTTGTAGAGAACGAATTCAGACAAGAGGAATATTCCATGGAACTGCCTGGTGTATTAAGTTTAAACAAAGATAGCAAATATAAGTTACCCTATATCCGATATGAAGATATGAATAGATCAGTTCAGGATATAATTCATGTGATTACGAATGAAGATCTGAAACTCAAGGACAATCAAATCGGTTTTGAAGGCTCATTGACTAAAGTGAAAAGAACATTTATCAAGCAGTATAGAAACAGAGATAAAGAAACAATTCGTGTTGATGAGGATGGAATTAACAGGGTGTATGATTTTCTATTAAATCATGGGTATTTAGGTGAGCGTGATGAGTAAGAAGTGTTTAGTATTCCTGGATTCTGATAATATACAAAACTCAATTGATCTGGTTGAAGTAGCAGCAAGGATCTATCTGGACGATAGTTATGAAACTTTTGCAGTTTCGATTAATAATGATATTTCAATAGCCTTAGGGTACTTTGATGGCATCATTAATATAAGTGATTCTGAAATAAGCAGTTATGATCCAATGATCATAACTGATGCATTAGAAGAGTTGCACAAAAAATATGAATTTGACTCTATCCTAATACCAGCATCAACAGCAGGTAGAATTATAGCACCAAGACTAGCTATGAGAATTCATGCAGGGTTGGTTGCTGATGTAACAGATTTAAGTCATGTTGATGGAGTTTTAGAAATGATAAGACCAGCCTTCAGTGGGAAAATAATGGCTGGGATTCAAAAATCTGGAAATGGACCAACAATGATGACTGTCAGAGAAAATGTATTTAGTTTGAGTGAGCCAATAAAGAAAAAAACTCAAGTGATAGATTTTATATTAAACAATAAAAGAACGAGTAAAATCAGACGAATCAGGACATCAGATAAATTACAGTCATACAATATTCAAGACAGTGAAGTTCTGATTTCTGGAGGTGGAGGAATAAAAAGCGATTTTTCTAAATTAGAAAGACTGGCAGTATCATTAAAAGGTGATGTATCTGCAAGTAGAAAGATTGTTGACCATGGACTCGCTTCAAGATCTATACAAGTCGGGCAATCAGGCAAAACGGTATCACCAAAACTATACATGGCTTTGGGGATAGATGGAGCAATACAGCATATTGAAGGATTAAAGAATGTTGAACATATAATTTCCGTCAATACAAATAAAAATGCACCAATTTGTTCATTATCAGATTTAGTTGTTGTAGGCGATGCTAGTAAATTCGTGGATCTGTTAATGGAAAAAATAAATCAAAAAAAGTAATGGAGGGCAATATGGATATCAAAGATTTCAGTTTAGACTTTTTCAAATTAGAAGGTAAAAATGCAATTGTTACTGGTGGTAATGGTGGGTTGGGAAAAGCATTTTCATTAGCGCTTGCTAAAGCAGGAGCAAATGTTATGGTAACAAGCCTAGTTGAAGATGACAATGAAACAAAGCAGTTGATCGAAGAGACTGGAAAAGAATTCAAATTGGTAATATCAGATATCACAAAACCAGGCGAATGCAAAAGAGTAGTTGAAGATTGTGTGAATACTTGGGGAAGTATAGACATCTTAGTAAACTGTGCTGGCATCAGTATAAATATAGAAGATGTGACGAAATTCACCAGAGTTGAATGGGATAAAATGATAGCAATCAACTTAACTGCAGCATTTGAAATGATTCACGAATCATGTAAATTTATGATTCCACAAAAAAGTGGAAAGGTTATAAACATTGCTTCACTTTATTCATTCCTAGGTGGTCAGTGGTCACCAGCATATGCTGCTACAAAACACGGAATTGTCGGATTAACTAAATCAATGTGTGATGAACTCGCTCAGTTTAATATACAAGTGAACGCAATTGCACCAGGATATTATGCTACTCCTTTAACTGAGAAAACAAGAAATGACGAAAAAAGAAATTCTGAAATACTTGCACATATTCCAGCCAATCGATGGGGATTTACTGCGGATCTTATGGGAACAACAGTTTTTCTGTCTAGTGCAGCTTCCAACTATGTAAATGGAATTGTACTAACTGTTGATGGCGGATACTTGATGAGATAGGTTAGGAGAATTAGTATGAAAAAAAATAAGTATATTGTTGCAATCGATGGTGGTACACAAAGTACAAAAATTGCAATATTTGATACCAATGGTAAGGAATATTGCTCTCATACTGTTACATTAAAACCGATGTTTCTGTCTGAAAACGGAGTGGCGGAACATCCGGATGATGATCTGTGGACGAGTCTGAAAGAAGCATCCAAGATGGCATTACTAAAATTTGAAGGCGATGTAAACGATATCATAGGTATCGGATTAGGATCTATCAGATGTTGTAGAGCACTTATAGGAAAAGACGGTGAGCTGGTTTCACCGGTTCAGAGCTGGATGGACCTAAGATTGTCAAGACCATATGAACATGATGATGACAAAGTGAAATATGTAACAACAACCACTGGGTATCTTACGAATAGATTGACAGGAGAAACAAAGGATACAAGATCGAATTACGTTGGACCTTGGCCAATACATCCGGAAACTTTAGAATGGTACAAAGATAAATCAAAATTCGATGAATACCAGACACCGAGAGAAATGCTTTTTGAGTTAGTTGATCCATCAACTGTGATTGGAAAAATCACAAAGAAAGCGAGCGAGGAAACTGGGCTACCTGAAGGAACACCTGTAGTCTCGACGTCTAATGATAAGGCTGTAGAAGGCCTTGGTGCTGGTTTGGTTGATGATGGAACAGTACTGGTCTCTCTAGGAACCTATATCACTTCTATGATGGTTGGAGATAAATATGATCCGAACACAACTAATTACTGGAGTAATCCAGGTGCGGTAAAAGATGAATACCTCTATGAAAGCAGTGGCATCAGACGTGGAATGTCAACTGTTACATGGATCAAGGATCTAATGGGAAAAGGACTGCTTGAAGATGCTGAGAAAGAGAACATGACACCAGAACAATATTTGAATAAAATCGGAGCAACAGTTCCAGCTGGGTGTGATGGACTTTATACTATTCTTCATTGGCTAGCAAGACCTGATGTTTTGCATGAAAGAGGAATGATGATCGGGTTCAATGGGTCACATAAAGGTGAGCATATGTTCAGATCTGTTCTTGAAGGAATTGCCATGACGATGAAAAACAATGCACAAGCTATGGTTGATGAACGAGGAGTTGAGCTTACGAACCTCATCGTCAGTGGTGGAGGTTCAAATGGAGATTTATTCATGCAGATTTTTGCGGATGTTTTCGGCGTACCTGCACATAGAAATATTGTAAATGGATCAGCGAGTATGGGAGCTGCTATATGTGCCGCTTTAGCACTTGGCGTATACGATTCACGACTTGATGCAATCAATCATATGGTAAAGAGAAGAGATAGTTTTATGCCAATTGATGAAAATGTGAAGCTTTATAAAGAGATGAACGAGAAAGTCTATTCCAAAATACCTTCATACACCGATGAGCTATTGAAAATTTCTCATGGAATTTTTAATAAATAGTACAAAAATATACTATTAGGGGGCAAATTATGAAAGACAGTACACGTAAATGGATAACCGTCGCAATTCTCGCTACAGCCGCTGGAATAATCTTCGAACTACCTTATATGAGATACACTTTTTATGATCCTTTAAGAGAAGGACTAAGCCTATCACACGAACAGTTCGGAGAATTGATGAGTTTTTATGGCACATTAGCATTTATTTTTTACTTACCTGGTGGATGGTTAGCTGACAGAATGTCGCATAAATATTTACTTGGATTCTCATTGATAGGAACGGGCTTAGGCGGTTTTTATTTAAGCACCTGGCCAGGTTTCGGAGGCGCAAAAGTGCTGTTTGCATTTTGGGGAATCACAACAATCTTCACTTTCTGGTCGACTCTTTTGAAAGCTACAAGTTTATTAGGAAATAAGAGTGAACAAGGAAAATTATTCTCTCTAACCGAGGGCGGAAGAGGCATAATTACATCCATCGCTGCTATTACAGGAACAGCTATGATCGCTCAGATGGGAAGCACACCTGACAAATTTGTATATGTTTTATGGTTATATTCTGTTATTACTATTCTGGCTGGATTTGGTTGTCTATGGCTTGTTCCACATAACAAAACAGCACAGACAGAAAGAACGAGTGCTATGAGTGTTATCAAGGATATGGTCGATGTTGCTAAAATGCCTATCACATGGTTGCTTGCTGTAAGTATATTCGCTATTTATACAGTCTATACAACTTCAAGTTATTTTACACCATACATGACTGAAGTATTTGGAGTATCAGCAGCTACTGCAGCGTTAGTAGCAACTTTTAAAAACCATTTCTTCAGACCGATTTCAGGAATAGTCGGAACCTATCTTACAAGTAAAACGGGATCGTCAATTCCTTCAATGAAGTATAGTATACTATTTCTGACTGGGCTTATTGCACTTACATTACTAGTGCCAGTTTCACAGCCTTTTGTTCTGGTAATATCCATAGTAATTGCGCTTATTGGACTGATGACCTTTGTTCTTCGAGGATTATATTTTGCTCCAGTTGGAGAAGTAGGTACTCCAAAGAAATTACTTGGCGCAGCAATGGGGCTGATTTCAACCATAGCGTTCACTTCTGATATATTCAACTTTAAAATCGTCGGACGAATTCTAGATACAAATCCTGGAATCGGTGGCTATAAAATTATATTTATATATATTTTAGTGCTACTTGCAATCGCGTTTGTTTCGCTTATTGTTCTTGGAAAGTATGCTGCAAAAGGCAATCAAAACGACGTTGAGGAAGCAATTTAATAAGCAGGCAATTTAAAAAAGTAGACGGCAGATAGTTAGTGTGAAATCTAACTATCTGCCTATATTTACAAGCAAGGAGGAGCAGCATTGAAAAAGAAAAACAATGCAGTATCAGAACAGCTAAGTAAACTTAGGCCGTGGGTGTTTATACCTTCAATAGTGCTGCTGATACTGACCATAGTACTCAGTTTTGTCAACTATGATGCATTTATGGACATCACAACA
Source organism: uncultured Proteiniclasticum sp. (assembly GCA_964643785.1). Lineage (GTDB taxonomy): Bacteria > Bacillota > Clostridia > Clostridiales > Clostridiaceae > Proteiniclasticum. The sequence goes on along the minus strand of CAZXUT010000048.1, from coordinate 16,807 downwards.
AAAGCTAAAAATTTCATGGTAAGAGATATGGGGTGGATGTTTAATATCACTGGAGTTGTCAGTATTATTGTATTGATATTGGTTTATATTTCTCCATTAAAAGATGTTAGATTAGGTGGACCAGATGCTAAACCCCTATTGAAAAAGTCTTCATGGTTTGCGATCACCTTATGTACAACAATAGCTGCTGGGATTCTCTTTTGGGGGACAGCAGAACCTATATACCATCTTGCCTATCCACCCGCATCTTTGGGGATAGCACCAATGTCACCTGAAGCCGCGAAATTCGCAATGGAAACAATGTACTTACATTGGACTTTTATTCCTTATGCAATTTATGCAGTGCCTACGATTATTTTCGGGTTTGCATACTACAATATGAGAAGAACATTCAGTGTAGGATCAGAAATAGCACCACTAGTCAGTGAGAATCGACAAAGAAAATTAAATGGAATAATTGATGCCGTAGTATTATTTACTGTAGCAACAGGTATATCTTCCTCATTTGGAACAGCTGTTCTAAATATGGGTGGAGGATTGAATTCCATTTTTGGAATCAGTAATGATAAATATCTATGGGCAGCTATTACGATAGTAGGAACAATCACATTCATTATCTCTTCTGGAACTGGTCTGATGAAAGGTATCAAATATTTATCGGATTTCAATGTATACTTATACTATATTATAATATTTGCATTGGTTGTTCTGGGTCCCACCAAATACTTTTTAGGGCTTGGAACTGAAGCATTCGGAGGGTTCTTAGACAATTTCTTCAGTAAAGCGATGTTTACAGGTACAGCTTATGGCGATACCTGGGGTTCTGACTGGACAATGTTCTATTGGTCTAATTGGATGGCTTGGGCACCGGTTACGGCAGTGTTTCTAGCAAGAATCGCATATGGTTATACAATTAAAGAAGTAATTATGATGAACTTAATAATTCCTGGATTGTTCAGCACTGTGTGGATGACAATCGTTTCAGGAACAACCATCAATTTTCAGATGACGGGAAGATTGGATGTTCTGAGCATTATGAATGAACAGGGGTCTGGTGCTGCAGCATATGCAGTATTAGGTGAATTGCCATTATCAGGAATACTTATTTTACTCTATATTGTGGCAGTGTTTATATCCTTCATAACAGCTACAGATTCAACAACAAACGCCATGGCTAGTATTTGTACTACAGGTATAGATGATGGTAGGAAGGAAGCTCCTTTGGTCATAAAGGTGTTGTGGGGACTTGTCATAGCAACCGTATCCTTAGTTTTCATCACCACACTCGGCATTGATGGAATAAAGATGATGTCTTACCTAGGAGGGTTTCCAGCTTTATTTTTAGGGATATTCAGTATTGTTTCAATAATAGTAATCATGAGAAATCCAAATAAATACGACAAGATGAGTAATGAATATAAAAAAAATCATACTGCAAATGAAGTTGACAAAATATCATAGAGTTATTTTAATCAATACTATAGTATTTCAGCAGGTATCTTTTTAGGTATCTGCTTTTTTCATGTCTCGAGAATGCATTTTCATGATAATATTAATAGAGAATAAATAATAAAGTTGGGGGATAAAAAATGAGAATACCATATGAAACCATGCTGAATGAATTTAAAAGAATACTTATGGATAGAGGATTTTCTGAAGACATTGCACAGGAAGCGGCTGAAAACTTTGCAGAGACGAGTTTAGACGGAGTCTATTCCCACGGTGTCAACAGATTCCCAAGAATTGTGGACTACATCGATCGTGGCATCATCAATCCCAAGGCGCTGCCTGAATGTGAGCTTGCATTCGGAGCCATGGAAAGATGGAACGGCAATCTAGGACTTGGAAACATCAACGCCAAACGCGCCATGAAAAGAGCCTGTGAACTGGCAGAAGAAAACGGGATGGGTATCGTTGCTTTGAGAAACACCAATCATTGGCTAAGAGGTGGCGCTTACGGATGGCAGGCGGCAGATGAAGGATTCATCGGCATCTGCTGGACCAATACCATGCCCAATATGCCTGCTTATGGTGGAAAAGACCATAAGATCGGCAACAATCCCTTCATCATGGCAGTGCCACGAACCAACGGAGAACATGTGGTGCTGGATATGGCTATGTCCCAGTTTTCCTACGGGAAGCTGGAAGACTACAGAATGAAAGGAAAAGAACTTCCCATTCCTGGAGGATATGATAAAAATGGAAAGCTGAGCACAGATCCTAAGGTCATCGAAGAGACGAGACGTGTTCTACCCATCGGATTCTGGAAAGGAAGCGGGCTTTCCATCGTCCTTGATATGATCGCAACAGTGCTTGCCGGTGGTAATGCCACCCGAGACATCGCAAAAGATGATCAGAATGAATCAGGACTTTCCCAGGTGCTTATCGCCATCGATCCGAAGAAGTTCAGTACCGCAGAAGAAATTGATGAAATGGTCACCCGTATCGTAGAAGATGTCAAATCATCTGAAGTGGATGAGGAAATAGGAAGAGTATCCTACCCTGGAGAATCCACAATCAAGAGAAGAAATGAGAATCTTCTAGAAGGGATTCCAGTGATGGAAGAAGTCTGGAACAAGATCCTCGCACTGTAAATTATGGTAGGAATCCGGAAAAAATCTCATCGTCTAAAGGGTTTCATTTTGATACAATGGGAAACAAATTGAAAAATGCATAATTATCCAAGTGTAATAAGCGATTTATTTGACAATGAAACAAATTGAAGGTAAGATATCAATAATTTAATATTGCCGTGTGAAAAGAGGCTGCGTCAAGTCAAGAGTATCTTAAAAAGAGAAAGGGGCTGACGCCGAAGTACATTGTACTGGGCCCATGTTGAATAAACCTGGGACTGTTTCTAAATTGTTGCCCAATGATTTAGAAGTGCGCTTTAACATGGCAGGGCGACTGCAAGGTATATTTATGACCGTGAGCATTCGCTCACGGTCATATTTTTATTTGGAGGAGAAAAAATGAGATTATACGGAACCCAGACGATCAGGAACAATCAGCTGTATATAGGAGGAGTAAATGCTCTGGAACTTGCAAAAACCTATGGAACACCTCTCTATGTCATGGATGAAGAAGAGATCAGAACGCGTGCAGGAATCTTTAGGGAGAATTTCAGACATGAAAAAATTGAGACCGAAGTGATCTACGCGTCCAAGGCCTTCATGACAAAAGCCATGGCGAAACTCATTCGGGAGGAGAATCTGTCATTGGATGTGGTTTCAGGAGGAGAGCTATATACTGCACTCTCTGCAGGGTTTCCAGAAGAGAAGATCTATTTTCACGGAAACAACAAATCCATTGAAGAACTGGACTATGCTGTGACAAGTAAAGTAGGCACCATGATCCTGGACAACGAAGATGAGGTAGATAGACTGAAGAGGCTCCTTGAAGAAAAAGATCAGACACAGAGAGTGATTCTCAGGGTGAATCCGGGTATTGAAGCACATACCCATGAATACATCAGCACCACAAAGAACGATTCGAAATTCGGTGCCAGCATATTCAGTGAAGATACTATGAGCCTCATCCGTTCACTGGAAGAAGATCCAGTATTTGACTTCAGAGGCATTCACTGCCACATCGGATCACAGATTTTTGAAGAGGTTTCCTTCTTCAAAGCGGTGGAAGAGATGCTTCGCTATATGAAAAAATTGAAGCACAACGGAATTCATGTCAAGGAACTGAACTTAGGAGGGGGATTTGGGGTTTCCTATGAGGAAAAAGATGAACCCATGGTCTACAGAACATTCCTTCCAAAGTTACTGGACCACGTGGCCGCGATTTCAGAAAAATACGAACTGATGCCGCCAAAAGTGCTCATAGAACCAGGAAGAGCCATCGTCGCCAATGCCGGAACCACTCTTTATGAGGTGGGTGGAACAAAAACCACTTATGGTGGAAAGAAATTTGTTTTTGTGGACGGCAGCATGGCCGATCATATTAGAACGGTATTATACGATGCATCCTATTCGGCATATCTTGCCAACAGGATGGGAGATAAACAGGAAGAAATCTACACGGTCACAGGAAAAGCCTGTGAGTCGGGGGATATTCTTGTACGCGATGTCTCACTGCCCGTGCCGGAAAAAGGCGATCTTCTAGCGGTGTTTTCCACTGGAGCATATCATTATTCCATGGCTTCCAACTACAATCGGCTGAGAAAACCAGCTGTGGTATTTGTGAAAGACGGAAAATCCAGAATTGTGGTGAAAAGAGAAACCTATGAGGATCTTATTCGAAATGATCTGACGGAGGAATATGAAGGATGAAAGCAGTACTGAAATTCGGTGGGTCCTCTGTGGCAGACCTCTCTAAAATGAAAGATATTGCAAAAAGACTGGCGAGAAGACAAGCACTTGGAGAGGAACTGGTGGTGGTGGTCTCCGCCATGGGAAAAACCACCAATCATCTTCTCTCCATGGCGAAGGAAGCATCAGAGAATCCTTCCAAGAGAGAAATAGACATGATGCTGTCCACGGGGGAACAGATCTCCATAGCCCTGCTGACCATGATACTTCAGGAGAAAGGACTGAAAGCAGTATCCCTCACGGGATACCAGGCAGGAATTCTGACAGAAGGAATCCATACGAAGAATAAAATAAAAGACATCGATACAAAGAACATAGAAAAATATCTGACCGAAGGGTATATCGTGGTAGTGGCTGGATTCCAGGGATTTAATGAAAACGGAGAAATCACTACCCTGGGAAGAGGCGGCTCCGATACCACAGCAGTGGCCCTAGCGGCAAAACTCGGATGCCACTGCGAGATCTATACGGATGTGGATGGAATCTACGGAGTGGATCCAAGACTTTATCCAGAAGCGAAGCACATGGACAGCATAACCTATGAGGAGATGAAGGAAATGGCATTTCTGGGGGCGAAGGTCATGGAACCAAGATCTGTGGACATTGCGCAGAACTATGGTGTTGAGATCTATGTCGGTTCAGCCCATGAAGACAAAAAAGGAACTTACATAAGGGAAGGAGAAAAAAGCGTGGAAGAAAGAAGCATCACAGGAGTGTCTGTGCTGGAGAACATCATGATGGTCACCATCAGCAATCTGCCAATAAGTGGAGGGCACACAGCCAAGATCTTCACAAAACTTGCAGAAGAGGAAATCAATGTGGATATGATCAGTCAGACGCCTTTGCCAGACGGATCAGTGACATTGTCCTTTACAGCACCGGATGAAGACAGAAAGCTCATTGAGTCTGTTCTTCATGAAGTGGTGGACGCGCTTACCGGAGTGGAGCTGAAGACCACCACAGAAATTCTGAAAGTTTCGGTTGTGGGGTCTGGAATGAGAACTCAGAGCGGCGTGGCTGCAAGGATATTTTCTCTTTTTGCGGAGCATGGCATCACATTCAAGCAGGTCACCACCTCTGAAATATCCATTTCCTACACCATGGAGAAGAATCATAAAGAAATGGCCGTACAGCTCATTGCAGATGCTTTTTCGTTGTAAGGGGGTTACAAGATGAAATTCACAAAATATCATGGAACCGGAAATGATTTCATTCTCCTCCATGAAAAAGATCTGGAAAAACGAGATGAGAAGAAAACAGCGAAAGCCCTATGCCATAGAAACTTTGGCATAGGAGCAGATGGCATGATCATCGTGAAAGAATCTCATGTGGCAGATCTTAAAATGGTCTACTACAATCAGGATGGAAGCATTGCTCCTATGTGCGGAAACGGACTTCGATGTTTTGCGCGGTTTGCACATGAACACCAGATGGTCAATAAAGAACGTTTCATGGTGGAGACCCTGGCTGGAATCCTTCCAGTGGATGTAGCTGAAGGATATGAAAAGATAAGGATCGGGCTGATGAAACCGCAGTTTCATCTTAAACGTCCTCATGTGAGCACCGAAGTTCTTGATGGAGAAATCATCACTCTTGACGTCAATGGCAGAAAATATGATATGCATGTGCTTTTTCTGGGCACCCTTCATGGCATTGTCTTTACAAAGGATGAAGTACCCTTTGAGGATGCGCACGATCTCTGCCATCATGAATTCTTTCCGGAGAACATCAACGTCAATTTCACACAGGTGGAAAGTCGTGATGTACTGAAGGTGAGAACTTTTGAACGAGGCGTGGGATATACGCTGGCCTGCGGCACAGGCGTCGCATCCGCTCAGGTCATTGCCCATAAGAACGGATTCACAAAGCCGGATGCAGAGGTTCATGTGGATGGAGGTGTACTGAAGGTCTTTGTAGAAGAGAATGTGTATCTTAAAGGACCGGCAGTACTCATTGCGAAAGGAGAGATGGAAATTGGATAAGCTGAATCTGGCCATAGTAGGTGCCACCGGCATGGTGGGCAGGACTTTTATAACTGTTCTGGAAGAGATGGATCTTCCGGTAGGAAACCTGGTGCTCCTGGCTTCAGAAAGATCCGCTGGAATGAACGTTGTTTTTAGAGGGAAGGAGTATGAAGTGGAGAAGCTCACAGAAGAATCCTTCGACAGCAACAGATTCCAGTATGCTCTCTTTTCAGCTGGAGGAGCGGTGTCTGCGCTCTATGCACCCATAGCAGGCAAAGAAGGCATCACGGTCATCGACAACAGCAGTCACTGGCGTATGCATGATGATGTACCCCTTGTGGTTCCGGAAATCAATCAGAGCACGGTGAAGGAGCATCTTCTCATCAGCAATCCAAACTGTTCCACAATCCAGTCTGTTCTTCCCCTGAAGGTGATCCATGATCTCTATCAGGTGGAGAGGGTGGTTTACACCACCTATCAGGCAGTTTCAGGTTCAGGACAGAAAGGCGTGGAGGATCTACATCGAACACGAAATGGAGAAGAAGCCACTTTTTATCCCAAAGTCATTGCAGATAACTGCCTGCCTCAGATCGATGTATTTCAGGAAGACGGCTATACAAAAGAGGAACAGAAGATGATCGACGAGACCAGAAAGATTCTGGGAGATGACAAAATGCAGGTGAGCGCAACCTGCGTCAGGGTTCCTGTAATAAACGGACACAGCGTTGCCATGAACGTGACCTGCAAAAAGGAAGTCAACTATGACGAACTGAAGGAAGCGCTGTCTGCTGCAGAAGGAATCACATTCTATGATAAGGACTATCCTACAGCCAGGGATGCATCTGGTCAGGATCAGGTTCTGGTGGGAAGACTAAGAAATGACCCGAGTTTCAAGAATACCATGCACCTCTGGTGCGTAGCGGATAATATCAGAAAAGGCGCAGCAAGCAATGCGCTGCAGATTTTGAAGAGAATATGGGAGGAACGAAGATGAGTTTATGGATTGGCGCAGGGGTTGCCCTTGTAACACCTTTTAAAGATGGGAAAATTAATTATGATGCTCTGGAAAGACTGATCGAGTGGCAGATTGAAGAAGGAACGGATGCTCTGATTATGGCAGGTACGACTGGAGAGTCTGCGACTCTGACAAGAGATGAGAAGCTGGAGCTATTCAGGTTTACGCTGGATATTGTAAAGGGAAGAGTGCCTGTCATTGCTGGAACGGGATCTAACAGTACCAGTGAGGTCATTTCTCTCTCCATAGACGCAGAAAAACTTGGTGTAGATGGACTTCTGCTGGTGACGCCTTACTACAACAAGCCGAGTCAGAGAGGGTTATATGCTCACTATAAAGCAGTGGCAGATGCGGTAAATCTTCCAATCATCCTATACAATGTTCCAGGTAGAACTTCTGTGGATCTATTACCGGAAACGGTCATAGAGCTTTCAAAGATCCATAATATTGAAGCCTTGAAAGAGGCTTCTGGAGAGCCTAAGAGAGCAGAACTGATCTTAAGTCAGGTGAAGGAAAGTTTCAGGGTCTACTCGGGAAATGACAATGAAATCTATGATTTCATGACAATGGGAGCCCATGGTGTGATATCCGTATTATCTAATGTGGCACCTAAAGCAGTGCATGAAATGGTCTACGACTATGTGGAAGGCAGGCAGGGAAAAGCCATGGAGAGTCAGAGAAAATATGACAAGCTTATCGCTTCTCTCTTTATAGAAACAAATCCTGTGCCTGCTAAGGAAGCGCTGAATCTTATGGGATATCAGGCAGGAGAATTCAGACTCCCTCTTGTGGAACTGGAAGAAAGCAATAAGGAGAGACTGATTTCTGTGCTTGAAGAATACGGACTTCTTGAAGGAGGTAGATCTCTATGAAAGTGATTCTATTCGGTTCATCGGGACAGATGGGAAAAAGCATATCCGCATTATACAACGATGAATATCCAGAGGTGGAAGTGGTAATGGTGGACAGAGAAGAGACTGATCTTGTTTCATCCATGGGCGGAGCAGATGTGGCCATAGATTTTTCTGGTAAGGAAGCTCTTCTGAGCATCCTCTCCTACTGCATTGAAAATGAAGTGCCTCTTGTCATCGGAACCACAGGGCATGATGAAGAGGATCTGATTCAGATTGAGAAAGCATCAAAGGTGATTCCCATCATGAGAAGCGGAAACTATAGTCTAGGTGTCTATGTACTGAAGCAGCTGGTAAGTGAAGCGGCAAAGCTTCTGGGCGAGGATGTGGATGTGGAAATCATCGAAAAGCATCACAACCGGAAAAAAGATGCGCCTAGCGGCACGGCAATCCTCCTTGCAGAAGCAGTAGATGAAGGCAGCTTCCAGCATGAAAGAGTTTATGGCAGAGAAGGCCTTTCCGAAAGAAAAAAGGGAGACATGGGCATACACGCAGTGCGTGGAGGCAGTATAGTCGGTGAGCACACGGTGCTTTTTGCCATGGAGAGTGAGAGCCTGGAGTTTACGCACAGGGGAGAATCAAGAAGACTATTTGCCAGGGGAGCGTTAAAAGCGGCTGAGTATATAAGAAAACAGAAACCCGGTCTGTATACCATGGACCACATGATGAAAGGATGATGAAAATGAGTGAACTGATGTTACAGGATGCCTATGAAATAGCGGCATTCATAAAAAATGCAGAGAAAAGCACACCAGTAAAGGTGTATGTGAACGGAAATCTGGAAGAAGCTGACTTCGGGAAATTGAAGGTTTTCGGAGAAGGAAACAGTCGAATTCTCTTTGGGGAAGCCAAAGAAATAGAAAAGTTCATCGATCTTAACAGTGAACGGATTACGGACCTGGTACTGGAGAATGACAGAAGAAATTCTGCGATTCCTCTACTTGACCTGACAAAAATCGATGCCAGGATTGAACCAGGTGCATTTATCAGAGAGCATGTCTCTATCGGCAAGGGTGCAGTGATCATGATGGGGGCCGTCATCAACATCGGTGCAGTCATCGGAGAAGGCACCATGGTGGATATGAATGCAGTGGTGGGTGCACGAGGCACCATAGGAAAGAACTGTCATATCGGCGCAGGCGCTGTGGTAGCGGGGGTTCTTGAGCCTCCATCAAAAACACCGGTGATCATTGAAGATGGAGTGCTTATAGGAGCCAATGCGGTGATTCTTGAAGGCGTCAGAGTCGGAAAAAATGCAGTGGTTGCCGCTGGCGCCATCGTCACGCAGGATGTGCCTGAAGAAGCTGTGGTTGCAGGGTCTCCTGCAAAGGTCATCAAGTATAAGGATGATAAAACAAGAGAAAAGACTAAACTTCTGGATGATTTGAGGTGATCTGATGACTTTACTTGGGGAAGACAAAAGCTATGTACTGAATCTTTACAATCGAATTCCGCTGGAGATCACAGATGCGAATGGCATGTATCTGTATGACAGTGAAGGACGGAAATATCTGGACTTCTATTCGGGTATAGCTGTGAATACACTGGGTCATAAGCATCCAGCCATCATGAATGCCATAAAGGAGCAGATGAATTCCTTCATGCATCTCTCGAATTATTTTGCTGCGCCTTCTCAGATTGCTCTGGCAAAAAAACTTGTGGAAAACAGTTTTGCCAGTAAAGTCTATTTTGCCAACTCAGGAGCCGAAGCAAACGAGGCCATGCTGAAACTGGCCCGTAAATACGGTCAGAGCTTTCATGAAGAGAAAACTGGGTTTGTATCCGTTGAGAGAGGGTTCCATGGAAGAACCATGGGCAGCATGAGCGTCACGGGAAATGAAAAATACAAAGCCCAGTTCGGAAGAAGTCTTCAGGAAACAGTTCATGTACCCATCAATGATGTGGATGCTTTACGAAGTGCTGTGGATGAAAACACCTGTGGAATCATTTTTGAAATCATTCAGGGTGAAGGCGGTCTTATGGAAGTGTCTGATGAATTCATTTTCGCAATCAGAGAAGAAGCGAAAAAGCATGATGCGCTGATTCTGGTGGACGAAGTTCAGACTGGACTTATGAGGACAGGGAAACTCTTTGCTCATGAATACTATTCCCTCACACCGGATGCAATGACCCTTGCAAAGGGTCTTGGCGGAGGACTGCCCATCGGTGCCATGCTTGTTCATGAAAGGGTGGAGGATGTACTCGTCCCAGGGGATCATGGCTCCACTTTCGGAGGGAATCCAGTGGCCTGCGCTGCAGGAGATGCGCTGCTTTCTGTGATTCTTGAAGATGAATTCAAAAGCAATATACTGAGTAAAAGCAGATACCTTCGAAAAAAACTGGAGTTTCTTATGGACAAGTATCCCCTTGTCATAAGTGAAATCAGGGGGAAAGGGCTTATGCTGGGCCTGGTTACAGGACATCACGCGGAAATAATAAAACAGACTGCACTGGAACATAATCTGCTTCTCAATGTGACGGGAAATGAAGTGATCAGGCTACTTCCTGCACTGATTGTGAGCAAGGAAGATATCGATCTTTTCACTGAGACCATGGATGATGTGCTCAGTGGGATGTAGGGAGTGAACTATGGATATTGAGATGCTGTTTGAAGAAGTGAAAAAAATAAGAAGAGATCTGCACCGTATACCGGAGCTTTCTTTTGATCTGCCTGAAACGTCCAGATATATCAGGGACAAGCTCATATCCTATGGTTATGAGCCGGTCTCCACAGCAAAAACAGGCTGGATTGCGGTGCTTCCTGGAAAAACTCCAGAGGCTGCTGCCTTTCGTGCGGATATGGACGGACTGAGGGTGTCAGAAAAGACCGAGCGGGAATTCAGCTCCATTCATGAAGGAACCATGCATGCCTGTGGCCATGACGGACATATGGCCCTTCTTCTCGGGTTCGCACAGTATATCAGAAGTATCGATACGCCTGATAAAACCATTGTCCTTGTTTTTCAGCCTGCTGAAGAGGGGCCAGGAGGGGCAAAGGTCATCATGGAAGAAGGAATTCTTCAGAAGCTGAATGTGAAGAGAATCTACGGATTTCACCTTTATCCGGGTCTTTCAAAGGGAAAGCTCGGGTTGTGCAGCGGACCCTTTATGGCGAGAAATGGAGAGTTTGACATTCACATCCAAGGAGAAAGCAGTCATGCTGGACAGCCTCATCTAGGACATGATGCACTTATTGCCTCCGCTCAGGTGATTCTTGGCATTCAGAATATTCTTTCGAGAAATCTCAATCCTCTGTCACCAGCTGTGATCAATGCTGGTACTCTTCATGGAGGAACAGCACGAAACATAGTGGCAGGTTCTACAAAAATAGAAGGGACCATCAGAGCTTTTGACAAGGAAACCTATCAGGAAATCAAAGAATCCCTGACAAGAACCGTAGAGGGAATCGAGCTCATGAACAAGGTATCCATAAGCCTCGACATAAGGGACTTTTATCCTGAGGTAAGAAACGATCCGGGTCTTCTGGAAGAGGTTTTCAGTTTCATGAATAGGGATGAGGTTGAAATGATGAAGCCTCTGATGCTTGCGGAAGACTTTTCGTTTTATCAGGAAGAAATACCAGGGGTCTTCATGTTTCTTGGAACAAGGGATGAAGAACTTGGGCAGATCTATCCTCTTCATCATGAGAAGTTTGATTTTGATGAGCGGGTTCTACTGAGTGGAATTGAAATATATAGAAGAATTCTTGAAATTCTATAGCAAAGAGAAAGCAGTCTCGTAAAGAGGCTGCTTTCTCTTTGCTATCTCAATTTGTAACCCCAATTTAAGATAGTAGACTTGCTGAAAATTACGCTGATTGGATGCAATCAGGACGAATCAATGATGAAAATAATCAAGAGCAGATCCGATGAATAACACAATTCGTGATAATAAGCGCATAACCTTGAAATCTATTGCATACCGTGAACATTAAGGATAATATGAAAATAAGAACACAGTATGTGATGAAAAATAAAAGGAGAGAATCGGATATGAAAGAGATAACACTAAAGAAACTGAGAAATTTCAATAAGATCATGGGAGGACTGCACTTTATCCAAGGCGCAATCATGTTATTTCTTGCTACCACTGTAATACAGAAGATCGGTGAGTTCCAGCCAACCATTACGCAGAACTTTCTTGCCTTCAATCAGGAGACCATGTCATTGGAGCTTCAGTCTAAGGAACTGTTCCAGCTGCCTTTTGGTATAATGGTCGCTTCATTCCTGTTTATTTCAGCAGCTGCCCATGCGCTGGTATCTATTCCGAATAAAATGAACCGGATTTATTCAAGAGACCTGGAAAAAGGAATCAACAAATTCAGATGGTTTGAATATTCACTGAGCTCATCGATTATGATTGTGCTGATCTCAACACTTTTCGGAATCTATGATATTGCATCGCTGATTCTGATCTTTGCTGTGAATGCTTCTATGAACCTTTTCGGACTGGTTATGGAACAGCTGAACTCCACTCGTAAGAAAGAGGATGTGGACTGGGGTCCATTCATCTGGGGATCCATTGCAGGTATCGCACCTTGGATCGCAATACTTCTATACATGTTTGGAACAGGTAATTTCAGTGAGGTACCATGGTTTGTATGGGCCATCATCGGAACCTACTTTGTAGCATTCAATACCTTCCCAGTGAATATGGTACTTCAGTATAAGAAAATAGGTAAGTGGAAAGACTATATTTATGGCGAAAGAGTCTACATCATATTGAGCCTCGTAGCCAAATCCTTCCTTGCATGGCTGGTCCTCTTCGGAGCAATGCAGCCATAAATCTGATCATAAAGTAATATTATTACACCCCTATATAATCATAAAAAACTGCTGTAGCCTTAAGGGCTGAAAGCAGTTTTTTCTACTTGTTGAGTTTTTTTACTTGTCCAGTTTTTCAACAGCCCCATGGAGCCAGTGGCTGTCGTTGTAGATGGCACGCCCGATACCGATCAGATCCGTCTGATTCTTTTCAAGAATCTCATCAGCGGCTTCAAGGTCTGTGATTCCACCTGTAAGAAGAACTGGAATGTGGACTGCTTTTTTCAGCTCTTCTGTTATTTCTCTGAAGTAGCCCTGACTTTTTTCAGTAGGGTGAACATAGCCACAATAGCCTCCAGAAATATCAAGAAGGTCCACACCTTCTTTTTCAAAGATTATGGAAGCTTTTACAGAATCTTCTATGGTGGTTCCACCATCTTTATAGTCAGCTGCACCGAGTCTTAGAAAAACAGGATACTCGCTGCCAACAGCTTCTCTTACTGCACGTATGATTTCCACATGAAGACGGATTCGGTTCTCAAGGCTTCCACCGTACTCATCCTCTCTTTTATTGATAAGCGGTGAATAGAACTGGTTCAGGAGATATCCATGGGCAGAGTGGATTTCCACTCCATCAAATCCAGCTTCTTTGCATCTTCTTGCGGCTTCAGCAAAGTCTTTGATTATCTTATCAAGGTCTTCTTTTGAAAGTACCTTGATGTTTTGGCCAGGCACCAGAGAAGGACCGGCAGGTAGTATGAGTGGATTGTCGGGCTTAGCGTTCAGTCCCGCATGATTGATCTGCATGACGCCAAGAGTACCGTTCTTATGGAGGACATCACTTAGTTTCTTCAGGCCTTCGATCATCTTATCCGATGCGACGGAGACCTGCTTTTTATTGGCTCTGCCTTCTTCGCTGATATAACTATGTTCCATGATGACAAGTGCAAGATCTCCATCCTCAGTCTTCTCATTATAATAATTCAGAACATCTTCGCTCATGGCTCCATCTTCCAGCGCTTTGGCGGTAGCCATAGGGGGAAGAACTATCCTGTTCTTCAGTTTCAGATTTTTCACTGTCAGTGGGCTTAGTATTTTTCTCATATATTCATCCTTTCATCATTGTCTGTTTTTATTTTTTCGAATAAATTGAAGCTATCTATATTTATTCTATTATACTGCATACTTATTTCTAAAAGTTTTGAAATCAGTAAAAAATTGTATACATCATACAGTAGAGTGTAGAAAATTAGGATGATAATTACATTCCTCTAGTATATAGTATATCTTATAATGGATAAGAGGTGAAAATGATGTATGAGAATTTTATGTTCAGCTTAGCAAGTGCGCTACCTATATTCCTGGTCATGTTTATGGGTTATATTATAAAAAGAAAGAACCTGGTGGATGAGCACTTTGTCAGCCAGGCGAATATGCTGGTCTTTAACGTGGCTTTGCCTATAAAACTATTTTCTGATGTTTCAAAGACATCTTTTCAGGACAGTTTTGACTGGGGATTCATCCTCTTTATTATTACAGGTACGATTCTCAGTGTGGTATTTGCCGCTTTCATTGCAAAATTCACCGTAAAGGATTTTTCTCAGAAAGGTGCCTTCATTCAAGGGGCATTCAGAGGGAACTTTCTATATGTAGGCTATTCTCTCATGGAGAACGTCATGGGTAGTGTGGGCACAAAAGCACCCATTGCCATCGCTTTTATCGTCCCTATTTACAATATACTGGCTGTAATGATCTTATCTTATTATGGAAAAGATGAAGACAGTAAGGTCAGCATGAAGGCTGTGACCATAAAAATAATCAAGAATCCGCTTATTATATCCATTGCAGTAGGGTTCCTGTTTTCAAGTATGGGATTAACCTTACCAGTAGTCATGGAACGAACATTTTCCTATTTCAGTGTGCTGGTTACACCACTGGCGCTTCTCACCATCGGTGCTTCATTTAAGTTCTATAAGATAAGAGAGAGCTTTAAAATCTCTTTATTGGCATCCATGCTGAAACTTGTAGTGCTGCCACTCATAGCTGTTTACACTGCTCTTCAGCTTGGTTTTCATTCAGAAGAGCTACTTGTGATCTATATTCTTTTTGGTGTACCAACTGCAGCTGCTTCCTATATCATGACTGTTGTCATGAAGGGAGACCATGACCTGGCGAGTGGAATTATCATGCTCACTACGTTACTATCAAATGTGACCATGACATTGTTTATTTTCGGGTTCAAGACATTGGGAATTATCTAATAGAATCAGATGTGCCGGGTGATCCTCTTGATGCTATCGCATCTGGATTGGTCATATCCTGTTCCTAGAGCAATGAAGGGCTGAAGCACATAGTATTCTTCTCAGTGGGTTCTTATGGAACTGACGGTCCTACAGGCGCTGTGGGAGAGATTAGATTTAGAAGGTAAATAATATTTATATCGGATAGTAAGGAGGGTATCATGGCAAAAGGACACATTCACCATATTGAACTATACGTTTCAGATCTAGTGCAGTCGATGAATTTCTGGAGCTGGTTCCTATCGGATTTAGGGTATGAACTTTACCAGAAGTGGGATAGAGGGCAAAGCTACAAACTGGAAGAATCTTATATCGTATTCGTTCAGACAGAAGAGAAGTACATGGAAATCCCATACCACAGATGTGGAGTAGGGCTCAATCATCTGGCCTTTCATGCGGATTCACGTGAAGAGGTAGACGTGATGACAGAAAAACTGATTCATAGTGGAATAAAGATCCTCTATGAGGAAAGGCATCCCTTTGCTGGGGGAGAAGATTATTATGCGGTATTTTTCGAAGATCCGGACAGGATCAAAGTTGAATTCGTTGCACCGTGACTGTAAATGAATTGAAAAAGTAAAAAGCATATTACGGTTGAAGAAGAAGCTGATGAAAGTCTTCTTCTTTTTTTTAGATCTGTGGTGTGTTTAGCCTGCTGAAATTAAGGCAAAACAAAAGGGATTGAGAATCCCTTTTGTTTTGTGATTAATTAATGCTGTGACTTACTATAGATTATTTATTCAATGTTTTTAAAAGGATAATAAGGAGCATCAGAGTTTGGTGGATAATAGGCTAAATCCTGAGCTGTCCAATCACTCGTTTCAAAAGTTTTACGGTCTTGGTCTGGTAGCGGGTACAGTTCATCAAGGTCAACCTTTTGGTCTACTCGAAGCAAGGTATCTGTTTTGAGGTCATACTTATAATGATAATCATCGATGACTTCCATAGACGAGTAGTCATACAATATAATAGATTTTTCGTCCTTACTTAGTTGAGCTTCAACGAAAAAGTCTTCTCCAAAGGCTTTCTTTTCATCAAGGGCAAAAGTTGTAATTAACTCATCTGTATCTAAATTATAAATGAAGAATCCAAAAGACGTTGTAATTCCAATTTTTTTATCTGTCTCATAAAATAAATTCCCGATTTCAGAACGATATTGTGCTTCATCATATCGAGGCTCAATCAGTAAATGGTTAAAGTCTGTTCTGATACAACCAGTCACTGATAGGACTAGAATAATTAATAAACACGACAATAGAATTTTTTTCATACTTCATCCTCCTTTGGTAGAAGCATTTGTTACTTCGGTTGAGTTAATAAAGATGTACTAAATAATATAACTTTGTTAATAGAGCTATTCTCTGTTTCTCAGATCAAGAAGAATAGGGGAAATGTTCAGTGTTATTGAAATTATCGTCAAATACAATAAGGGCATTTCCACTGCAGGTACTACATCCATTAATGCAGACCAGTCCTCTACTTTCACCCAATCGGATACAAGGCTGTATTCTGCAGTAAGCGTCAATGCAGTAAAT
>CAZXUT010000047.1:0-26806 GCA_964643785.1 uncultured Proteiniclasticum sp. | reverse complement strand
AGTAACTTCTACTTCTTATTTTTCAGGGGTGGAATTTACTTTTGCAATTAAGCCTAAATACAAAGTCAGATGTTTTATACAGATTTCTTGACACCTAGGGATACCATGAGTATAATAGTGTAGTAAAATCCATGTATTGGGTTAAGTTCGCATTTTTTGCGCTTGAAGCTAATATGACTAATTATAAGAAGGGGGTGTCAACATGTGGATGACATTTCAGCCTAAAAAGAAACAGGGTAAGAAAGAGCACGGATTCAGAAAGAGAATGGCTACTAAGAATGGTAGAAACGTTCTAAAGAGAAGAAGAGCTAAAGGAAGAAAAAGATTATCAGCATAAGGTCGCTTAATTGTGGCCTTTTTCTGTAATTGTCGGAAAGGATTATCTCCATGAAACATGAAAAAGTTAGAAAAAACTCTGAATTTCATCTTGTATACAGGAGAGGAAGATCTTTTGCCAACAATCTATTGGTTTTATATGCTTTTAAAAACAGAAAGAACCATTTGAAGGGGATACCTATTAATAGGATTGGTATCTCAGTTAGTAAGAAAGTCGGAAAAAGCGTCGTCAGGAGTCGGGTTAAGAGATTGATTAATGAATCATATCGGCTAAATAAAGATATTTTTTATGACGGATATGATTTTGTAATTATTGCCAGGGTATCAAGTCATGACAAGAGTTACTCCGAAATTGAAAAAGCACTGATTCACGTCTTCAAAAAGGCGGGTTTAGTAAATGATGAAAAAAATATTATTAAAATCAATTAGATTCTACAGAAAATATATCTCACCTAACAAGCCTCCGAGCTGCAGGTTCACACCTACTTGTTCTGTTTATGCAATTGATGCATTAGAAAAGTACGGTGCACTTAAGGGAAGCTATATGGCGATTAGAAGAATTTTTAGATGCCATCCGTTATATAAGGGAAGTCTGTACGATCCAGTTGAATAAAACTTGGAGGTAAAAAGGATTGGCTCAATTAAATCAACTGTTTATTTTTATATTTGAACAGTTAAAATCTGTTGTGGAACTTGTTGTATCAGATCCCGGAAATCAGTGGGGATTAACAATTGTTCTATTTACAATACTGTTCAATATACTGATGTTACCTATAAATCTTGGTCAGATGAAAACAATGAGAAAGCAGCAGGCGCTTCAACCAGAAGTAGCCAAGATCCAAGCGAAGTACAAAAGTGATCCGCAGAAGCTGCAGGAAATGCAAATGAAGCTTTACAAGGAAAATGGAGTAAACATGTTTGGCGGATGTCTTCCCCTACTGATTACATATCCAATTTTTATTGCAATGTTTAGTGTATTCAGACAGTTGGCAGCTGATGGCAGACTGACAGGATTTGGATTTACGCCAATCATACCAGACCTAGCTGCAAATCATAATATCGTCCTTTCTGCTTTGTCAGTTGGTACAATGTTGCTTTCAACATACGTGCAAACTCTGAAAACGAAGGGTCAGGTTAATCCAGCTGCTGCATCAGCAAATAAAATGCAGTATATGATGGCTGCATTATTTGGATGGATTACATATACTTCAAACTCTGCACTTGGTTTATACTGGGTTACAGGAAATACCTTCAGATTAATACAAGGACTGCTCCTAAATGCAGCTGATAAGAAAAAAAGTGAGAATGTTGTTTTAAAAGAGAAGTAATTGGTATTTGTTGCCAAATAAGGTGGTATTGAAATGAATAGTACGCAATTTTCAGGTAAAAACGTAGATGAAGCTATTGCAAATGCTCTTAGAGAGTTAAATGTAACAGAAGATAAAATTACATATAAAGTAATTGATGAAGGTGCTAAAGGGTTACTTGGAATTATCGGTACCAAACCAGCAATCATTGAAGTGGTTGTGAAGCCTGTTGAAAAAGATCATACAGAGGAAGCTGTAAAGTTTCTAAAAGGAATCTTTGAAAATATGGATATCACCGCTGATATCGATGCAAATCTTGAAGATAATATGCTTAAGATTGATATTTCAGGACCTAAAATGGGTCTTGTAATTGGATATCGAGGAGAAACTCTGGATTCACTCCAGTATCTGACAAGCCTTGTTGCAAACAAGAAGCGTGAAGGAGAATATGTAAGAGTTATTCTTGATACTGAAGGATATCGTAAGAAAAGAGAAGAAACATTGGAAAGACTTGCTGAAAAAACCGCCTATAAAGTCAAAAAGTATAGAAGGTCAATGAAGCTTGAGCCAATGAATCCTTACGAAAGAAGAATCATTCATTCCAAATTACAGATGATTGAAGGAATTGCTACACATAGTGTTGGCGATGAGCCATTTAGAAGAGTTGTTATAGAATTGGATAAGTAAGATTAAGCCTGAGTTAGTCTCAGGCTTTTTTGTACAAAAAAATACATAATCTAGAATAATAGTTAAAATAGTATGGATCGGATGATTTTAAAATTACTTGTATTTTAGTTGGATTGAATATATCATTTATTAGAAATGAAGACCTGCTATAGAATTGTTTTTAAACCAATAAGGAGGGCCAAATGAGAGAATATGAAACCATTGCAGCAATCTCCACAGCATTAGGAGAAAGTGGTGTTTCCATAATTAAGATATCTGGTGAACAGTCGAAGGAGATTACAACTAAGATATTTAAGCAAAAGAATAATAAAGATTTCCTTGATGCGAAACCATGGACAATTAGTTATGGACATGTGATGGATATAGCCTCAGGAGAAATCATCGATGAGGTCCTTGTAAGCTATTTTAAGGGGCCTAAAAGTTTTACTGCAGAAGATGTGGTTGAGATCAGTTGTCATGGTGGACGCGTCGCTACAGAGTCTGTACTGAATGCTGTGTTTCTGGCAGGAGCCAGACCAGCAGAACCAGGAGAATTTACGAAGAGAGCTTTTCTTAATGGAAGAATTGATCTATCTCAGGCAGAAGCTGTGATTGATATCATTCAGGCTAAGACTGAACTGTCCATGAAATCAGCCATGAGCCAGAGTGGTGGTAAATTATCCAGAGAAATTACAGATATTCGTAATCAGATTCTGAATCTATTGGCCTTTATTGAAGTGACCGTAGATTTCCCTGAAGAAGATCTTGAATTCACTACAGGACAGGAAGTCAGCGAGAAGCTCAGCAAAATGCTGGAGAAAGTGAATGACCTGATCAATACTTCAGAGGAAGGTAAGATTCTCAGAGACGGATTGAGCATAGCTATTATCGGTAAGCCGAATGTAGGAAAGAGTTCCCTTCTGAATGCATTATTAAGAGAAAACCGTGCAATTGTAACTGACGTTCCAGGAACAACCAGAGATATTATAGAGGAATACCTGAATATTGATGGAATTCCCATTAAAATTACAGACACAGCAGGCATACGTGAAACAGAAGATATTGTCGAGAAAATCGGTGTTGATCGCTCAAAGAGCAAGATTGACGAGGCAGACCTGATTGTATTTGTCTTAGATAGTTCTAGACCTTTGGATCAGGAAGATAAAGATATAATTAAGTATATTAATAATAGAAAAAGTATAACACTTATAAATAAAGTGGATTTACAGGAAAAGATGGATCTTCTAGGATTTGACTTTGGTGAAACGATAAATGTATCAGCATTAAATGGGTATGGGATCAATGAATTGAAGAATAGAATTAAAGAACTGTTTTTCCATGGAAACTTAGAAGTAAGTGATCTGATGGTCACAAACAGAAGACATAAAGAAGCTCTATTGAGAGCAAAAGAAAAGATGGCAGCAGCAAAATATGCCATAGACCAAGGGATATCACTAGACTTGGCTGCAATTGATTTAAATGCTGCATGGAATTACTTTGGTGAAATTACGGGAGATACCCTATCAGAAGATCTAGTGGATAAAATATTCAGTGACTTCTGTATCGGGAAATAGAGGTGAAATAAATTGATTACATATAACGCAGGCGAATATGATGTAATAGTAGTTGGTGCCGGACATGCCGGATGTGAAGCGGCATTGGCATCTGCAAGACTTGGGCTAAAGACTTTGATGTGTACCATGAATATAGAGAGTTTGGCATTCATGCCTTGTAATCCCAATATCGGAGGAACATCAAAAGGACATCTAGTCAGAGAACTGGATGCTCTAGGTGGAGAAATGGGTGTCAATATAGACAAGACACTGATCCAGTCTAGGATGCTCAATACTTCAAAAGGACCAGCGGTACATTCGCTAAGAGCGCAGGCTGATAAAGTGGAGTACCAGAAAGAGATGAGAATAGTTGTCGAGAATACTGATAACTTATTTCTCAGACAGATAGAAGTGACAGATCTGCTTGTCGAAGATGGTGTCATCAAAGGTGTCACGACCAGAAACGGTGGAGATTTCATGAGTAAAGCCGTAATACTAGCTACAGGAACTTATCTTGCTAGTAAAATCATCATTGGTGAGGCAAATTATGAAAGTGGTCCTAACGGGTTATCCAGTTCGAAAGTTCTTTCTGAAAATCTGGGTAAGCTGGGATTTGAAATGCATAGATTTAAAACAGGAACTCCTGTAAGAGTGCATCGAAGAAGCATAGATTTTTCAATGATGGAAGAACAGAAAGGCGATGAAAGAATCATTCCCTTCTCTTTCGTTCATGATAGTTTCCTCGAAGCACCGGTTGATAGGGAGCAGATCAGCTGCTATCTTACTTACACAAATGAAGAGACACATAAGGTCATAGACAAAAATAAAAGTCGCTCACCAATGTTTAATGGAAGCATTGAGGGTGTAGGTGCCAGATACTGTCCATCTATTGAAGATAAGATCTACAGATTTCCTGATAAATCAAGACATCAGATTTTCCTTGAACCTGAAGGTAAAGAAACCAATGAGATGTATGTACAGGGAATGTCTTCTTCACTGCCTGAAGAAGTTCAGATACAAATGTTGAAGACAATACCCGCATTCAGAAATATTGAGATTACCAGAACTGGATATGCTATAGAATATGAGATGATAGATCCGCTGCAGCTGTTCCCTACCCTCGAATTCAAAATGATCAAGGGTTTATATGGAGCTGGACAGATCAACGGAACATCAGGCTATGAGGAAGCGGCAGCACAAGGAATTGTAGCTGGAATTAATGCTGCACTTAAGATCAAAGGTGAAGAACCCATGATTATTGACCGTTCTCAGGGCTATATCGGAGTTCTTATCGATGACCTTGTAACAAAAGGAACAAATGAACCTTATCGTATGATGACAAGCCGTGCAGAGTACAGACTGCTCCTAAGGCAGGATAATGCTGATTTACGTTTAACTGAGATCGGGAGAAGAGTCGGACTTGTATCAGATGAGCGATTTGAGAAATACATTTCAAGAAAAAGAATGATCGAAATTGAACTTGAAAGATTGAAGAATCTTCAGATCACTGGAAAGCGAGAAGTCAACGAATTGTTAGAGATAAAAGGATCAACGGAGCTCAAGAAGCCTACTTCACTCTATGAACTGATCAAAAGACCTGAGCTGGATTACTTCAAAGTGGCTGATTTCGATCCTGATAGACCAGTATTACGAATTGACATCCAAGAACAGGTAAATGTAATGAGTAAATATGAAGGATACATCAAGCAGCAGTTTGAAGATGTAGCCCAGTTCTCAAAATATGAGATGAAAAAGCTTGAGGGAATTGAAGATTACTTCACGATCAAAGGATTAAGAATTGAAGCAGCACAGAAACTGAATAAGCTTAAGCCTGTTAATCTAGGCCAGGCTTCAAGAATCTCAGGTGTCAATCCAGCTGATATAACAGTAATTCAGATATATCTCGAGACGAAACGTAAAAAGAAGGAGGCTTAGGATGTATTTTGATATTATAAAGAAGAGCGCGGAGAATTTGAACCTATCATTTTCAAAAGATCAGTACGAGCAGTTCATGAGGTACAAAGATCTTCTTAAAGAATGGAATGAAAAAATGAATCTGACTGCCATAACTGAAGATGAAGAAATCATCAGCAAACATTTCATTGATTCTATTCAAGCATTCCAATTTGATGAGCTGAAGGATGCTATGACTCTGATTGATGTAGGAACTGGGGCAGGTTTTCCTGGATTACCTATTAAAATAATGAAACCGGAACTGAAAGTCACCCTTCTGGACTCCACAAATAAAAAGCTTGGTTTTTTAAAGGTTGTTTCACAAGAACTGAAGCTGAATAATGTGGAATTCATACACAGTCGAGCCGAAGATGGAGCGAGAAAGATTGGTTACAGGGATTCATATGATATTGCAATCTCTAGAGCAGTAGCAAACCTATCATTGCTTACAGAGCTTTGCTTACCCTATGTTAAAATCGGTGGTCATTTTATTGCACTTAAAGGACCTGCAGTTGATCAGGAAATAGATGATGCGAAATATGCAGTGCAAGTATTAGGTGGTAAAATAGTAAAGACAATGGAAGTAGATATCGAAGGTACTGATTTAAAGCACAATTTGGTGGTGATCAGAAAAGTCAAAGCTACACCAAAGGATTTTCCAAGATCCTCATCAACTATTAAAAATTCATCAATCAGCGCTAAGTAGCTTATATAGCGAATAATTTCAAATGTTTCACGTGAAACAAAATGTAGATCACTCTATGTTTCACGTGAAACATTTTTTTATTTGCGCTGTTCTCTCATTGAATAAAGTAATAAATATCACTTTGAAAATCAATGAAGCTGTACTTAGACCTACAAGCTCACAGAATGTTTCACGTGGAACATTCTGTGAAATTTATCTTCCTGAATTATATTTTTACTGGATTAATAATTCTATAACCGTTACTATGCCTCATTAATCATACTATTTTAAGCAGATGTTTCACGTGAAACATCTGCATGAGAACTATGAAATTTGTCAGATAAGAGTTATAATCAGAGTCAAGGTCCAATGAAATAGATGGAAAGGAGTGTTTTATGAAAATAATTAGTATTTTCAACCAAAAAGGTGGTGTTGGCAAAACAACCACAAACATAAATCTAGCATCTTATATTGCATTAAAAGGTCATAAAGTGTTGGTAATAGATATAGATCCCCAGGGAAACACATCAAGTGGATTAGGTATAGACAAAGATCAGCTCGACAATACTACATATGAATTGCTGCTTACAGACATTAAAATCGGTGATGTCATTCATAGAGTCGAGAAAGTGGAAAATTTGAGTATCATTCCATCGAATATGGAATTAGCCGGCGCAGATCTTGAGCTTAGTTATATGGAGCATAGAGAATCCATCTTGAAATTAAAGATCCAGGAATTGGAAGAAGAATTTGATTTCATAATAATCGATTGCCCACCTTCTTTAGGGCTACTCACAATCAATGCTTTAACAGCTTCTGACACTGTTCTCATCCCGATGCAGTGCGAATATTACGCTCTGGAAGGAATCAGTCAGTTGATCAAGACTATTCATAAAGTGAAAAAAGGATTAAATAAGAATCTTGATATCGAAGGCGTTGTTCTTACTATGTTTGATCCGAGAAGAAACTTACAGATACAAGTAGCAGAAGAATTGAAGTCATATTTCGGAGAGCTTGTCTATGAAAATTCGATTCCAAGAAATATAAGACTTGCAGAAGCTCCAAGCCATGGGCTGCCCATAGCGCTTTATGATTCAAAAGCGAAAGGCGCAGAAGCATATTCTGATCTTGCGGATGAGTTTTTAAGAAAGAATCTAGGGGAGGTATATGATGGCTAAGAAATACGGTTTGGGAAGAGGCCTAGATAAGCTGATACCAGAAGATGATGAAAATATAGGCGTTTTAGATATCAATAAGATTAAGCCCAATAAAAAACAACCAAGAAAATATTTTGATGAAGATAAAATTGCAATGCTGGCGGAGTCAATTAAAGAACATGGAATGATTCAGCCTATAATTGTACAAAAAGAGGGAGAAGATTACAGTATAGTAGCCGGAGAGAGAAGATGGAGAGCTGCAAAAAAAGCGAATCTAAAAGAAGTTCCGGTTATTATTATGGATATTACTGAGTCAGCTGTTCTTGAAATATCGTTAATTGAAAATATTCAAAGGCAGGACTTGAACCCGATTGAAGAAGCAAACGCTTATAAAAGACTGATAGGCGATTTTAAGCTGACCCAGGAAGAACTTTCCAGGAAAATCGGAAAGTCCAGAACCAGTATAAGCAACACAATGAGGCTGATAAACCTGGATGAACGCGTTCAAGAGTTTTTAGTGGAAGAAATACTATCGGAAGGTCATGGAAGAGCTATACTTGCGATAGAAGAACTTGAGGATCAGTATAAACTGGCACAAAAGGTTGTAGATGAGAACTTGAACGTAAGAGAAACAGAGAACTTAGCTTCAAATTACTATAAAGTTAAACCTGTTGCACGAAAAGTGAAACTAGATCCATATTATAAGGATGTTGAAAAAAGGCTTACGAAAAGTATTGGGACGAAAGTCTCCTTGAAGCCAAAAGCTCGAAATAAAGGAAAAATTGAAATAGAATACTATAGTATGGATGATCTTAACAGGATTTTAGAGCATCTTAAGCTAGAAGAATAGGTGTAGAATGGATTACAGAACAATAGAAACATACATTAGTTCGAATTTACCAATCATAATTTCAATATTAGTCATATTTTTTATTATTATATTCTTCTTTTCTATCGCATTACTTGTCTCTAACAGAAAGCTGAAGAAGCGTTATGAACTGATGATGAAAGATGCTGACAAGGGTTCTCTCGAAGATATGATCAGATCCTATCAGCGTAAGGTGGACACAGCTTTTGTAGATACGAAGCTTGCAGTCGAAGAAATTAAACTGTTGAGTAATCAGATCAATCATTGCATACAGAAGGTTGGAGTTATCCGCTATAAAGCTTTTGAGGATGTCGGAAGCGATTTAAGTTATAGTGTAGCAATGCTGGATAACAAAAACGACGGTGTAGTCATTACAAGTATTTTTGGTAGAAACATGAGTACGTCTTATGCCAAGCCGATCAGTAAAGGTGTATCTAAATACGCATTATCCGAAGAAGAAACTTATGCTATCAATAAGGCTCTTGGTCTGGAAAAGAAGTAAATAAAAGTGTCATTTATGT
The DNA here is from genome assembly GCA_964643785.1 of uncultured Proteiniclasticum sp. Classification (GTDB taxonomy): domain Bacteria; phylum Bacillota; class Clostridia; order Clostridiales; family Clostridiaceae; genus Proteiniclasticum. The sequence continues at coordinate 17,760 of CAZXUT010000047.1, read as the reverse complement.
TGATTACACATAAATGACACTTTTTAATTGCATTAACACCCGGATTATTTTGAGTTGAATCGATCAAGTACTCCGACTGTCTGAAGAACTTTAAAACCTACTGCCATAAATATAAGGAAAAACATGCCGATAATTCCTGCAACCTTCAAACCGATAAAAATTGCCATTATCGTGATGATGGGATTGATATCAAGACTTGAAGAAAGTATTCTAGGTTCCCAGATGTTTCTTCCTACTGCTACGATGATCCATAGTATGCCTAAACCCACAGGGATTGTTATATTGCCTTGTGCGAAATAATAGATAGCTAATGGAACATAAGCTGCGGAAACACCAAGGATAGGTAATAAATCAAGAAAAGCCGTCAAAAGACCTAGTACTAGAGCATAAGGTATACCCAATATCAAGTATCCGATCATTGAAATAACACCAGTTATAAGTATTATGAGCAGATACGATAAACTGTATCTGACGATCATATTCCTTCCTTCAGTTATGACATCGCGTACGCGATTTTCCTGCTTATCAGAAGTAGGGAGGTAGTTGTATATGAATCCAGGATTATTGATGAATTTCTTTGTAAAAAAGAAGGAGCATACCACAGTGAAAATCACTATAAGCATTAACGTAGGCAATCCTGCTACCGTGTCGATTGCGAAGCCACCTATGACCCTACCCATCGAGATTAAGACATCTTTTAGAGAGTTTAGGGTGGAACTGAGCATTTCACTGCCGGATTCAATAATTGCCGGATCTAAACTCTGTACGTTTGAAACAATCCATTCATACTGATCTTGGAACCAGTTAACTATTGAATCATAATTATCATTAATATAGGAAACAGTATTTACAATGAAAAGAGCGGTCTGATTAACCAACCTTATTGTCAGTGCAGTTATCAGAGTTCCGATAATTCCATAAAAAGTCAGCAATGTTGCGAGAATGAGCAGATTCTGATTGATCTTATTTTTCGTCCAGGTTATTAGTTTTTTAATAACAGGACTGACAATTGATGCAATTATGAAAGCCAAAACGAAAGGAATTGTGTAAGGGAGCGTTTTGAAGAAAGTAATCACAACAATTGTATATAGAACTAGATAGATAAGTATTTTATCATATTTCTTTATGTAAGATTCTCTACTGGTTTCCATACCTCACCTCGCTGATATATTTAAGTCCTGTCAGTAACTGATCTATTTCATTTGTAGTGGTATAGTGACCAAAACTGATTCGTAAACTTCCGGTATCACCAGTTCCTAAAGCTTTATGTGCAAGAGGTGCACAATGATATCCTGATCGTGTAATAATATTGAAATTGTTTTCTAATATATAAGCTGCTTCTGAACAATCCATATTCTCAAATGTCAGAGAAAAATTAGGAACACGTTCGGATGACCTTGTTTCACCTGTCAGTTTAATATTATCAAGCAACTTCAGGTTCTGAAGAAAATAATCAGATAAGAACTGGTGTTCTTTTGCAATCATTTTCAGGGTTTTACAGTTTATATATTTTACGCCCTCCAGTAATCCTGTGACTCCAGGAAGGTTATGAGTTCCTGCTTCAAACTTATCAGGAAGGAAAAGCGGCTGATCCAGATTAAGTGAATCCGATCCAGTACCACCCGTAAATACGGGAGACATGGCTTGATTCATACGATTACTGATAACAAATCCTCCGGTTCCTTGGGGGCCAAGAAGTCCTTTATGACCTGTGAAAGCGACTGCATCAAGTTTCATTGCTTCCATATCTACATTAATATAGCCTGCACTTTGTGCTGCATCAATAATGATGAAAATATCTTTATTGTGAAGCTGATCTCTAATCAGTTCAACAGGTTGTATCGTGCCTGTAAGGTTTGACACATGACTTAGGATAATCGCTTTAGTATTCTTCTTCTCTATTTCTGGTATCATATCCAAACGAACTTTCCCGCTGATGTCGCATGGCAATAAATCATAAGTGATGATTCCGTCTTTACGCAATTTTTCAAGAGGGCGAAGGACCGAATTGTGATCCATTACAGATGAAATCACATGATCACCTGGCTTTAATAGTCCCATTAGTATTGTGTTTATTGATTCTGTAACTGAAGATTTCAGTATTATATTGTCAGTCTTTTCATAATTAAAGAGATGGCTTAGCTCAGTCCTGCAATCCTCAAGAATTTTACCAGCTGCCATTGAGACCATATTTGCACCTCTACCGGAATTACCGCTTCCGTATCTTAATGTATTATATACTGCCTCGTAAACACTTTGAGGTTTTAGTAGGCTAGTTGATGCGTTATCAAAATAAATCATATTCTTATCTCCAATTTCTTCTTATAAATAATTATAAGCCATAGTCAGGCTAAAGGTATGTATAATATGAAAAAAATGTGATTTTGATGCTATATTCTGAATTCTTCTAATTGGATTATTACACCGGTGTTCGTGTATAATATGATGGATAGAGTATAACGATAATTGACTTGATGGAGGATAGATATGGATTTTTACTTATTAGTTTTCAAGAACACTTCAGATGCACTTAAGGGTGAAGAAGAGTTTAAGCAGCAAAAGATAGCACATGCAGTATATCCTACGCCTCCACAAATCCTGGGCAGTTGTGGGATCAGCTTAAGATTTACAGAGACGGAAATTGAAGCTGTTCTGAAAATGATAGAGTTCGGAGTTGCATATAAGGCTTTGTATAAGATAACAAAGATGAGCATCATTAAGATTAAGGAGTTTGATGCAAAATGATTAAAGAATATGACATCGGCACAATAGTACAAATGAAGAAACAGCATCCATGTGGAAGTTATTTATGGGAAATAATCAGATTAGGCGCAGATATCAAGATAAAATGTAAGGGGTGCGACAGAATAGTTATGCTGCCTCGCAATAAATTTGAAAAAGATGCGAAAAAAGTGATTGATAAAAAATAATATTTGCATAATGTTGTCATAAGTGATAAAATTTACTGATGTAATCCCCGCCATGAAAATCGTGGCCATTGTCCGGGGGGAGGAGGTGACATGATGAGAAACTATGAAACTATTTTCATACTACATCCATCATTAGACGAGGAGGCAGTGAAAACTGCTGTAGATAAGTTCAAGGGTGTAATTGAAGCAGGAGCTGGTACCATTGATAACGTTGATCTTTGGGGTAAGAGAAGACTTGCTTACGAAATTGACAAAGTTAATGAAGGTATCTATGTTCTATTTAACTTCCAGGCAGAACCTGAATTACCTAAAGAGTTAGACAGAATATTCAGAATTACTGACGGTGTAATCAGACATATCATTGTTAAATTAGATAAATAAGGATGGTGCAGCAATGAACAAAGTCGTTTTAATTGGTAGATTAACGAAAGATCCGGAATTGAAATATACTCCAGGATCAGGAACTGCAGTTACAACAATAACATTGGCTGTTGACAGAAGATTCTCCAAGGACAACCAGAAAGAAGCAGATTTTATTCCAGTAGTAGTCTGGGGTAAATCAGCTGAATCCACTGCCCAATATATGGCAAAAGGAAGACTTATGGGTGTTTCAGGAAGAATTCAGACCAGATCTTATGAAGCTAAAGATGGTGGCAGAAGATATGTTACTGAAGTCGTTGCAGAAGAAGTGCAATTTTTGGAATGGGGAAATACAAACAAGAACCAGGACAACGATAACAATTCATCAAGCAATGATAGTAGCCAAGGGTATGGAGCATCATTCGATGATATGACACCGATTGATGACGGAGATATTCCATTCTAAACGAATAGGTAAGGAGGAAAAATCATGAGTAGAGATTTCAAAAGAAGTCCTAATCCAAGAGGAAGAAGAGCAAGAAGAAAAGTTTGTTCTTTATGTGTTGATAAAATAGAATCTATAGATTACAAGGATGTTTCTAAGCTTAGAAAGTTCATTACTGAAAGAGGTAAGATTTTACCAAGAAGAATTTCAGGAACATGCGCTAAGCATCAGAGAACAGTAACTGAATCTATCAAGAGATCAAGAAATATCGCATTACTTCCATTCACACAAGATTAATGATTTAAACCGTGGTCCTTGGGATCACGGTTTTTTGCATATTATAATCCTGATGATGTGTTCAGCATAATGAGTGCAATTATTCCTGCATTCATTATTGTAAACATATATGATAGAATCTTAAGTAAAATGTTATATAATTAAGAATGGAATTACTTCAAGAATTAAGCAAAAGATGGAGAGAAAAATGAACAATAGCAGTAATACAAAAAAATTAGTAACAAGCGCCATATTGGTAGCGTTGATTGTGATATTCTCACTACTTGGTACGCTTCCATTTTTCAGCACTATTTCATTAGCAGTTGCACCGATTATTGTTGCACTGATTTACCATAAAGGTGGAAAGGTAAATACAATCATCGGATTTTTCGTTACGTTAGCGCTGATATCGATTCTCATCAATCCGATCTATGCAGCAACTATGACTTTACTCAACTATTGCATGGGTGTAGGACTGATTTTCATGATTGAAAAGAATGTCAGCCCACTCATTAATTTTCTGGTTCTGACCATTGCTGTAGCGGTGGGTATTTCCATCATGGTGACGGTAGATCTGAAACTAATCAGCAATCTAAGTATAATGGAGTATGCTTCTGTTCTTGTAGAAGATATGAAGATATCAGTCAGTGAAGTAGTAAAAACATATGAGTCACTGGGAATGGATATGGAAGATAATCCAGCACTAGAAATGTTTGAGTCTCTCAATGTGACTACAATGCTTTCTTTCATTCCGACCATCCTCGCATTATATTCTTTGACTGCAGCCACTTTCATTTATAAAATATCAGAAGTGGTTTTCAAAAAGTTAGGTATAATTGTAAAACCTTTACCAAAACTCAGTGAGATCAAGACAAATGCGTATGTCGTTCTTGGCACACTGCTTCTTGCGATGCTGGGAATTGCGCTTGTATCTATTAAAGCTCCTCTGGGAGAAGGCATAATGCTTATGGGAAATAATCTGTTTACCATTACAGGGACCGTAGGAGGCATTTCACTGATCAGTTATTATATGGAAACTAAAATGAAGTATCCAAAAATATTTAGAATCATCATTCTGCTTTTTATCCTGTTTTCCAGTCTTGTATCATTCGTAGCAATAATAGGTGTTATAGACAGTGCTTTTGATTTCAGAAGACTTTCCGAGAATGGACTATATTCAATTATTAAAAGCAAGAGCAATAACACAAAATAATAAATCAATGAAATGAGGAGCAGGCATGAGGAAATACTATGAGTTCAGAAAGAGTGATTATTTATATAGCCTGATAATTTCAGTGGCAATCATAGTCCTTTATATAGCAGGGCAATGGGTTATTGCCACTGCGCTTCTCATAACGTTTGGACTGATGATCATCTATTTGAATGCACTAGATACCTACAAGAAAAAGAGATGGGAAAAATTCGTCATTGATCTCGTCACTAAGATGGCAGAATCTGTAGTACTGACGATTGAAAAAACCAGTATTCCGATCGTTCTGATTAGAAATGACGGTGAAATCATATGGTATAACCAGGAATCACTGAATCTTTTCGAGAAAAAGAGTCACAATTTCAGATTGGAAGAAATCACGCCGAAGAATAAAGAAGAGATCCTAACCTTGAATGACAGCGGATATGTAGAGGCGAAGATCAACAATAAAGAATATCATATCATGGTTATTCCGGTGGACCATAAGGTAAATGAGTTTGAAGAACATCTTCGCGTTTTAGTTTTCAATGACATCACATTGATCAAAGAAGCGGAAACCAAACTTTCAACAGTCTTGTCTGTTGAAGTGGATAATTACAGCGATCTGATCAACAGCATAGATACAGAAAAAAAGCCTTTCCTATTAGCTGAAATTGAGAATTTTATCTATGCTTATGGACATGAAATGAAAGCCATGGTGAGAAAATACGAAGCAAGTAAATTTATGATGGTGGCTCCTGAGTACCATGTCAATGAACAGATCAGAAAAAAGTTTCAGGTGCTTGATAATATAAAGAGTATCGATCATGGAAATTCTCTGGAACCTACCTTAAGTATCGGTATCGGTATTGGCGGTGCTTCTCCAGAAGAGAATCAGAACTTATCAAAAGCGGCCAAAGAGCTTGCCCTTGGTAGAGGTGGAGATCAGGTTGTAATCAAAACACCTGAAAAACTATCTTTCTATGGCGGTTCCACAAAAGAAATCGAGAAAAAATCCAGAGTTCGTTCAAGAGTCGTATCGAACGCTTTAAAAGATATCATTCTGGAAAGTAATAGAATATACATCATGGGACATATGAATCCAGATATGGATTGCTTTGGAGCCGCTGTAGGAATCAAAGTCATTGCAAGAGGATTAGGTAAAAAAGCGCTGATTATCAATGAAGAACCGTATATGAACATTCTGCCGATCTATAATAAATTTATGGAGGTTGAAGAGTATAAGGAAGATATCATATCTGTGCAAAGAGCCCTTGCGAAGGCCAAGCCTCAGGATACACTTATTATCGTTGATGTTCATGCAAGTAATTATGTGCTGGATAAAACAGTCATCGAGAAATTTGAAAAAGTTGTCATTATCGATCATCATAGAAGAACACCAGATCAGATCACTGGAGCGATGCTTTCCTATATAGAAGCTTATGCATCCTCGACTTCAGAGCTTGTATCAGAACTGATCCAGTATGTTTTTGAAAAGCCTGAAATGTCGATTCTTGAAGCAGAAGCACTGTTTGCAGGAATTCGTGTAGATACGAAGAGTTTCAATTTCAAAACGGGGGTCCGTACATTTGAAGCGGCATCCTTTCTGAAAAGACAAGGAGCAAGAACAGTGGAAGTACGAGAGATGTTTGCATCGGATTTTAAGAGCTTTAATCTGAAATCTGAAATCATACGCAATGCGGAAATCATAGACAAGATTGCAATTGCAAAAGTTTATGAAACGATGGATGTATTGATCTCTGCACAGGCTGCAGATGAGCTTTCAAATTTTCAAGACATTAATGGAGCTTTTGTTCTAACTGTTCAAGATAATGATATAATAATTAATGGAAGATCAATCAAGGAGTTGAATGTTCAGCTGATTCTTGAAGAATTAGGTGGCGGAGGTCATATGACCATGGCAGGAGCAAGACTAAGTGACATATCCATGGATGAAGCATATGAAAAGCTCATTGATGCAATCAATAAACATAGAAAAGAGGAGAACAATTTATGAAGATCATACTACTGAAAGATGTAAAGAACATGGGTAAAAAAGGAGACGTGGTGGAAGCGTCAGACGGCTATGCAAGAAACTATCTGTTTCCCAGAAAGCTTGCACAGGTAGCGACGAATGATAATCTGCATATTATAAATCTTAAAAAAGAGAATGAAAGAAGAATAAAGCTTGAAGAGACAGAAGGTGCACAGAAGCTTGCAGATAAAATGAGAAATCATGAACTTGTGATCAAAACAAAAGTCGGAGATAACGGCAGACTTTTCGGAGCTATAACAAATAAAGACGTGACTGAACTACTAAATAAGACTTTTGGTACTGAAATAGACAAAAAGAAAGTCTTGATGACCACCATCAAGCTTGTAGGAAGCTATGATGTTGAAGTTAAGCTTTATCCTGAAATCAGCACAAAGCTTAAAGTAACAGTTCAGGAAGATTAAAGGAGCAAAAATTTGAATAATTCAATAAATAGACCCTTCTATGAGGACAATGATATTCTGGCAGAGATTAATGTTCAGCTGGATATTCTTGAAAATGTTCTGGATAAGGGTGCTGTAAAAGCCAGAATCAGTAAGTATAAATTACAGAAACACCTATCAGGAGATACACTTCATAGGGCTTATGCAGTCAATAAGATCGCATCGGACGGAGTGTCAGTGTTAGCCATGCCTGGCGAGGATAATCTTGTACAGATGGTGGAAGACACGAATAAATGGATATCTGAAATCATTGCAAGAAACTATATTCAACGTAAAGTTGAAGAAGAAGTTGAAAAAGAGCTCATGGAAAAACAGGATAAGTATATCGATGAGATGAGACTGAATGTGCTCAGAAAGAAAAAAGGTCCGGAAAATGCGAAGACGAAAAAGAAGTATGAAGAACTGGTGGAGCTGGATACAAAGCACCTCTCCAAGAATCTTCAGGCACTACTTAGGCCAGAACAGTTTGATGAGATCATAGGACAGGAGCGAGCTGTAAAATCACTTCTTTCTAAAATTTCGTCTCCTTATCCGCAGCATATCATCCTTTATGGACCTCCTGGGGTAGGTAAAACCACTGCAGCCAGAATTGCGCTGAATGAGGCGAAGAAACTTAATTTCACACCTTATGAGAAAGATGCGAAGTTTGTTGAAGTGAATGGAACTACCCTGAGATGGGATCCAAGAGAAATCACCAATCCCTTATTAGGCTCTGTCCATGATCCGATCTACCAGGGCAGCAAAAGGGACTTGGCTGAAGGAGGAATCCCGGAACCAAAACTCGGACTTGTAACAGAAGCTCATGGTGGAGTTCTGTTTATAGATGAAATCGGAGAACTGGATGAAATTCTTCAAAACAAATTATTGAAGGTTTTAGAAGATAAACGGGTAGAGTTTTCATCAGCTTATTATGATCCTGATGATGATAATACACCGCAGTATGTTAAATATCTCTTCGATAAAGGAGCACCAGCGGATTTTGTCCTCATCGGTGCGACCACAAGAGAGCCTGGTGATATCAGTCCTGCTTTACGTTCAAGATGTACAGAAGTGTTTTTTGAACCGCTGACATCAAAAGATATCAAAAGAATTGTAGAGGATGCGGCTGAGAAGCTTCAGATTGACCTGGAAGAGGGTGCAGCGCAGCTTATATCCAATTACACCATTGAGGGGCGTAAAGCCATAAATCTGCTTGCTGACGCTTATGGTGCGATCCTCTATGAAGGAAGAATTGAAGAAGATAAGAGAATCATAGTCACAATAAAAGATGTGGAAGAAATCATCAAGATTGCACGTGTTGTTCCATATGAAATTATCTCTAATGATAATGAATGGGAAGTCGGACACATTTATGGGCTTGCCGTTTCTGGATTTGTCGGTTCAACCCTTGAGATTGAAACCATGGTGTATGAATCGAAACAGAAAGGTAAAGGAGTTGTGAGGTTTAATGATACTGCAGGAAGTATGGCGAAAGACTCCGTATTTAATGCAGCATCGGTCATCCGAACAATAACAGGAAAGGATATGAGCGATTATGACATCCATGTGAATGTCATTGGAGGAGCTAAAATTGATGGCCCTTCAGCGGGAGCAGCCATCACGGTCTGCATCATCTCAGCCATGCTCAATAAACCGATCAGACAGGATACAGCAGTGACGGGTGAAATATCCATAAGAGGTAAAGTGAAACCTGTAGGTGGAATCTTCGAAAAAATTTATGGGGCCACAAGAAAAGGCATCAAACATGTCATTGTTCCTTATGATAACAGGAACGATATTCCGACAGGAATGGAAGATATTAAAGTAACTTCAGTCAAGGATATCGAAGAATTACTTAAGATTGTATTGAAATAAGGAGGGATGATTCATGGAGAACAGACCCCTGAGAATAATGCCCAATAACCAGGAAGCAGAGCAGTCTGTAATTGGGTCCATGATCCTGGATAAAAATGCTATTGCATCTGTTCTGGAGAAACTCCATGCAGATGATTTCCATAGAGATGGACATAGAATTATCTTTCAAGGGATTTTAGATCTTTTTACAAGAGATGTCCCTATAGATCTTGTTACACTGGCTGACCATCTGAAATCCATAGATAAAATTGATTATGTGGGTGGTATCAGCTATCTGACAGAGCTGGCGTCTTCTGTACCGACGACATTGAATCTGTCGTCCTATCTGAAGATTGTTTCAGACAAAGCAATGCTTAGAAGGCTGATCAGAGCATCCACTGAAATTATGGATGACAGTTATACTAAGCAGGATGAAGTGGATGTTGTTGTTGAAGATGCAGAGAAAAGAATCTTTAATATTGCGGAGAAAAGAAATACAGGTGGTTTCGAGCCGATCAGTACGATTCTGGAAAGAGGCTTTGTTGAAATAGAAAGAGTATTCAACAATAAAGGAACTACAACAGGAATTTCAACACCATTTCCAGAACTTGATCGTATGACATCAGGCTTCCAAAAAGGGGACATGGTGCTGATTGCTGCAAGACCGTCCATGGGTAAGACAACCTTTGCACTGAATCTGGCTGAATATGCAGCACTTCGAGAGGGCAAATCAGTTGCGATTTTCTCCTTGGAAATGTCTATGGAACAGCTTGCTTATAAATTCCTTTGTTCAGAAGCGAACGTGGAGCTTACAAAGCTCAGAAACGGGGACCTTGATGACAAGGACTGGGAAAATATTGCAAGAGCTTCTGGTCCGCTCTCACAGGCGAAGATCTATATTGATGATTCAGCGGGGATATCCGTTACTGAAATGAGATCCAAATGCAGAAGATTAAAGCTCGAATCCGGTATAGATCTTATCATGATCGACTACCTGCAGCTGATGAGCGGTAAAGGAGAAAGCAGACAGCAGGAAGTATCAGAAATATCCCGTTCGATCAAAGCACTGGCAAAGGAGATGGCCTGCCCGGTTATTGCCCTTTCTCAGCTCTCTAGAGCCCCAGAGCAGCGTGCGGACCACAGACCTATGCTATCTGACCTTAGAGAGTCCGGCTCAATTGAGCAGGATGCTGACCTTGTCATGTTCCTATATAGAGATGAGTATTATAATCAGGATACTGAAGATAAGAATATTGCAGAATGTATTATTTCAAAACAGAGAAACGGTCCGGTAGGAACTGTGAAAATGGCATGGCTTGGGCAATATTCCAAGTTTGCGCGACTTGATATGGTTCATCAGGACTATTAACCATAAAATATTCAATTTTGTAGCAGGTCTGATGATATCAGACCTGCTACTTTTGTAAATATGGAGTATAATAATGATAGAAGAATAAATATTTAGTCAGGTTATGCGTGGAATCATGGAGGTAAGTGTGGGTAGAAATTTCGGGAAGACGAAAGAAAAATCATTTGGAGCTGTCATCATCAATGAAAAGGGTGAATTTCTGCTGATCAAGCATCAGAATGGAGCTCATTGGGATTTTCCAAAAGGACATAAAGAAAACGATGAAACAGATCGTGAAACGGTGATCCGGGAAGTCCTTGAAGAAACTGGATTAAAGGTGAGACTGATCGACGGATTCAAAGAGAAATCAAAATATTCTCCAGTTCCGGGAGTAGAGAAGACAGTAACATTTTATTTTGGATTCTCTATGGGACAAGTGTCTATTCAGGAAGATGAAGTTATGGAATATGAGTATCTTCCATATGAAGCGGCAAAGGAAAGAATCACTTTTAATGAAAGCAGAGAAATCATTAAAACTGCGAAGCAGTTTATTGATACCTATCTGCAGGCAAACGCAGACTAATCAATCATAGAACAGATTAAAAAAAGAAAGTGTTTATTTAAAAGCACTTTCTTTTTTTTGCTTTGTGATTGGTTAGTGTTGATATCGAGGCATAATAAAAGGGATTCAATAAATAAATCCCTTCTGCACGCCCATAATCAAAATTGATTTCATACAGTTTTTTTAATTACTATTCTTATCTATTTTTTTTCTTTTCTAAAGTGGTTTTGATGTAGCTGAATCCTACCATGAATCCTAATGCTGCGGAGATAAAGAGAAATATAGTACCCAGGGATTTATTAAACAGCAAAGTGAAAATTCCTATATAGAAGGAGAAGGTTACAATTTTACCGAGCTTGTTTGCAGGATTGATGATTCCCCACTTATAGACAATGATTCCACCTATGATCATAAAGACTTCCTTTACGCCCACGAGGATTAGAATGATATATGGAATCACTCCAGTAATGGCATAGGATATGATTGCGGTGAGAAGCATAAGCTTATCTGCCAGTGGATCCATGACAATTCCGAAGGTTGTCACTAAATTATTTTTTCTCGCTATATAACCATCCAGAAAATCGGATACTCCTGCAACAAAGAAGATGATCACTGAATAGAGCAGATTCTCTTCTGGATTTATGAAATAGACGTATAGAAAAATTGGAATCAGAAGGATTCTGAATGAAGTTATTATATTGGGCAGATTCATGTTGTTTGAATTTTTTTGGGGTTGCATCTTCACCACTCCTTCAAGAGATAACCTGAGATTATCCGGCTTAATTTTTGTATATTTCTGTTAACTCTATTATACCTGAAAGAGGGAGGGTTTGTCCTGATTCCATCAGTAAAAGGAACCCGTAACATTGGAAAGATGAAACAATAACCTGTACATTCACACAAAATACAGATGATAATATTCGTGTTTACAAAAGCGTTCCGATTGTATCAGATAATAAAAATATAATTGATGTTAATGTACGTTTCTGTTAAGATAAGACTGTTAATTTGATCGGAGGTAAATTTATGTCAACTTTAGTTATTTTAGGAGCACAATGGGGAGACGAAGGCAAAGGAAAAATTACAGACTATCTGGCAGAGACCGCGGAAGTCGTAGTAAGATTTCAAGGCGGTAATAATGCTGGTCATACAGTAGAAGTAGGCGAGAAACAGTATAAGCTTCACCTTATCCCTTCAGGGATCATTCATGGTAAAAAGCTTAATATAATCGGTAATGGCGTTGTCCTTGATCCTACCGCTTTTTTCAAAGAAGTGGAGTATCTCGAAGAAATGGGACTATCCATCAGTGCGGAGAATCTGATTGTCAGCGATCGTGCAAATGTCATCATGCCTTATCATAAGGTACTGGATCAGCTGAAAGAAAAGGCAAGGGGAAAGAACGACATCGGTACCACAGGAAAAGGCATCGGACCAGCCTATACAGACAAAGTGGAACGCTCAGGCATTCGTGTCTGTGATCTGATGCACCCGGAGGTTTTAAAAGAAAAGATTGAGCTGAATCTTGAAGAAAAGAACAGATATATCACACAGATTTTAGGGGGAGAGGCAATGGACCCTGAAATGGTATATAACTCCTACAAGGAGCTGGGAGAGAGGCTTAAGCCTTTTGTCAGAGATACTTCAGTTGTGCTTTACAATGAGATGAAAAAGAAGAAAAAGATTCTATTTGAAGGAGCACAGGGTATGCTACTTGATATAGACTATGGAACATACCCATTCGTCACCTCTTCTAACACTACAGCAGGTGGTGTGGCAGCAGGATCAGGTATAGGACCCAATACCATAGAGAAGGCTGTTGGTGTAACGAAAGCTTACACAACCAGAGTAGGGAAAGGACCGTTCCCTACGGAGCTTGAAAATGAAACTGGAGAGTGGATCAGAGAAAAAGGTCATGAATATGGAACCACTACAGGAAGAAGCAGAAGATGCGGATGGCTTGACCTGGTCATAGTGAAGACTTCAATCAGAGTATCAGGGTTAACTTCTCTGGTACTGACCAAAATAGACACACTGGCAGGACTAGAAAAGATCAAAGTATGCGTTGGATATCGTCTTGGCGATCAGATCATTGACTATGTACCAGCAAGTCTTGCAGATCTTGCTCTTTGTGAACCTGTCTATGAAGAGTTCGAAGGCTGGGATGAGACTGTTTCAAAGGCCAAGAGCTATGATGATATGCCAGCTAATGCGAAAAAGTATATTGAGAGAATAGAGGAGCTGCTTGAAATCAAGTGCTCGATTATTTCTGTAGGACCAAGAAGAGACCAGACCTTCCAGAAGGATGCTCTCTAAAATAAGACCATACCGATGCAGATCTTTCAGTAGATTCTGCATCGGTTATTTTTTTGTGTATAAGCTTTCTGTCTTTGATATAATGAAGAAAAATGAAGGATGGGAGTAGAGACAGATGATAAGAGAAAATATCGAAGTGAAAATGAATGATGATCGTCTTCGCAAGGTCAGAATTTTACTACCAGAGGATTACGAACGCTCTAGCGAAAAATATCCTGTACTTTATATGTTCGACGGACAGAATGTTTTTGATGAAGAGGATTCTTTCGGAGGAGTGACATGGGGTGTAAAGGAAACCGTGGAGAAGCTTGTGAATGAGAAGAAAATCAGGCCGCTGATTATCATCGCCCTAGACAATGCAGGGGAGAAAAGGTTGGATGAATACGGACCCTGGGCTTTTTCAGATGACACCTACATCTCAGAGGGGAAAGGAAAAGAATTCGCTGCGTTTTTTGTAGAAAGCTTTATCCCCATAATGGAAGAGAAGTATCCGATTTTAACTGATAAAAGTAGCAGATTTCTTGCTGGAAGTTCAATGGGGGCACTGATTACAGCTTACATCGGCACAAAGTATCCAAAGCTGTTTTCATCTCTTGGTATATTTTCCTTGGCTTCCTGGGTTTCAGAAAAGGAGTTTCTGAAAATGATACATAAAGAAGGAGATTTCAGAGAAACCAGATTTTTTATTCAGGTAGGGACTGAAGAAAGTCGTGGCGAGAAATCAGGAAAAGTGGAAATTGAAAGCTCCCAGAAATATGTTGATAACACGCTCAGATTTATAAAAGCGGTTATTCTTAGAGGTGCAGATGCGCATCATATGAGTGTGAATATTGCAGTGGGAAAAACCCATAATGAAGAAGCCTGGGCGAGCTTTATGCCTCAGTTTTTGCTGTGGCTGGTAGGATCATGATCCGCAAAGATGTTATATTTTAAATCAATGTCTGAAAATATTATTTATCACGAGGTTATAATATAGATAAGATATCATTAAGGTGGTATGATTATTTCGTGAGAAGTCTATATGATTTGATATAAGAATGACCAATCAAAAGAGTAAATACAATCAGCTCATAAAGAGATCTCTATCTTAATTTATCAGCGGGTCAAGTAGTTATTGTGATTTTGAAAGGTGGTTAATCTGATATTGAAAAACATTGAAACAACTAGGTTAATACTGATCCCCATGACATTGGAAGTAACAAAGTCTTTATTGTCTGGAGATTTTAAGGAATTGGAGAAACTTGGAATCAGGCCTGATGAAAACTGGCCAAGGGATGATACCAAGGATATATTACCTATTATATTAGGAACACTTGAAAAGAGTAAAATTCCAAGTGGTTTTGAAGCATGGATGATTGTGAAGAAAGACAATATGCAGGTCATAGGAGACATAGGTTTTCATGGAAAACCGGATGAAAAAGGCGAAGTTGAAGTTGGCTATGGATTAGTGAAAAAAGAAAGAGAAAAGGGCATCGGTTTTGAATCATTACAGGCTATTATGGAATGGGTAAATTCTCAGACAAGCGTCAAAGTTATTAAAGCTGATTGTCTGATTGAGAATATGCCTTCAATAAAGAATACTAGAAAAGGTTGGGATGAAAGAAATCAACCGTGACCATACTTTAATTTACTGGGCATTTGTTAAACCATAATTCAAGTAGTCTCTAGCAGTAGATCTTGATTCAATTTAATAATGATATAAGGACAAGGAGGCCGAGATGATCATCTCAGCCTCCTTGTCCTTATAAAAGGGGATTACTAGTCTTCTATTTGGCCTGTAAGTGCCTTCATGACCGTTCCGGCAGAAGACCAGGCCCATTGCAGGTTGAATCCTCCGCAAGCGCCTAGAACGTCTAATACCTCACCTGTGAGGTACAGATCAGGAACTTTTTTTGATTCCAGTGTTGATTTGACTTCAGTCGTATCCACACCACCATAGGTTCCCTGAGCCATATTAAAACCTTGAGTACCTGTTACGGGGAAGGTCCACTCTTTAAGAAGCTGTGCCAGTTTGATGAAGTGAACCGGATCGACTTCTTCAATAAGAGACGAGGGTCTTTCCAGACCGCTTTCTCTTAAAAGAATCGGTATGAGTTTATTGGGGAGAAGACTCTTGAATACGTCCATAGCGGATCTGTAACTGAAGGATGCCGCTTGATTCAGTATCATCTCTTTCACTTCATCAGCATTCTTTTCAGGGAAGAAATCCAGTTTCAGAAGAAGTTCTTTCCCCTCTTCCAGATGAGGATGAAGGAATCTGGAAAGCTGCAGAACAGGGGGTCCTGAAATTCCATAATCAGTAAAAAGAAGTTCTCCTTCTTCTCTTCGAAGTACGGTGTCACCCAGAAGGAGTGTAGCTGCGCCATTTATTTTCACTCCGCTTAAGCCACGTAGAGAAGGGTGGTTCAGCTTCATCTGTACAAGTGATGGCATAGGTGTAATCACGCGATGACCTAACCCGCGAAGAATCTTATACATGGAACCATCTGACCCAGTTCCTGGTGCAGCCATACCACCGGAACTGACAACAAGTTTGTCGCATTCATACTGTTCTATATTTGTTGTAATGAGAAATGACTTTCCCTTCTTCTTGACGTCAGTGACTTTTTCGTTCAACTTAAGAGAAACACCTTTTTCTTCAAGGGATAATCTTAAGAGATCAACTACTGACGAGGATTGAAGGGAGAGAGGATACATCTTGTGATCTTCAAGCGTTGTAAAACTCAGTCCAAGACTTGAAAAATAATCGAGTGTGTCTTGAAGGTCGTACTCTTTCAGTGGTGAAAAATCATAGGAGCTGTTTTCACTTGTATACATATCGCTGATATTTTCCATAACCGCTTCATTTGTGATATTGCAGCGACCGTTACCCGTAGTAAGAAGTTTCTTCAGAATTCGGTCCTTGGCTTCCAGAAGCAGTACATCTTTTCCGTAGTCTGCTAAAAGCAGAGAAAGAAATACTCCGGATGCGCCACCACCGACTACAATGATCTCATGTTTTTCCATATAATTACCTCATTTAAATTTCTTATCCATTATTATAATATAAGTAGCAGTAAATGTCTTTGACTGGAGTTTGTTTGGTCTAAATTACCTAAAGTATGGAAAAATAAGGCTATAGAGGATATAATAAATTTACGGGGCTGTAAATGTTTACGGAACAGTCTTGTGAGGAGGAAGAAAAATGGATGCAAGTGAATTATTGAAATATAAAAACTGGGTTGTGGCGGGAGATGTTCACAATCAGACGAAGTATGCTGGTAGAATATACAATAAACTGATAAAAAGAGGGTATAACGTCGCAGGTATGCATCCTCTTGATGAGAAAGAAGATGTTTATAATTCTTTTTCTGAGCTAAATGACCAAGATGGAAAGTTTGAAGTACTGAATCTTGTGGTGAATCCAAGAAGAGGATTAGAAATCGTAAAGGATGCTCATGAATATGGAATTAAAATGATTATGGCTCAGCCAGGAGCGAGAAGTCATGAGATCAGAGAGTTTTGCGAGAACAACGGAATGGAATATGTGGAAGGGTGCACATTGGTTGAACTCAGTTATTAGGAAGAACTCAAAACTTTTTAATAAAAAATGTTGACAGTCTGTTAAATGTTAGGTATTATAGTCTTTGTCAGGTTAACGCCCAAGTTAATTTTGACGAAATGAATAATGACATTTAATGGCGATATGGCCCCTTGGTCAAGCGGTTAAGACACCACCCTTTCACGGTGGTATCAGGGGTTCGAGTCCCCTAGGGGTCACCATTTTTTTTCGTGTATGGGAGCATAGCTCAGCTGGGAGAGCATCTGCCTTACAAGCAGAGGGTCACAGGTTCGATCCCTGTTGTTCCCACCATACATGGCCCAGTGGCTCAGTTGGTTAGAGTGCCGGCCTGTCACGCCGGAGGTCGAGGGTTCGAGTCCCTTCTGGGTCGCCATTTTCAATTTAACTTTAAGGCCCCTTGGTCAAGCGGTTAAGACACCACCCTTTCACGGTGGTATCAGGGGTTC
>CAZXUT010000046.1:0-26844 GCA_964643785.1 uncultured Proteiniclasticum sp. | reverse complement strand
TTACTCTATGAAAATTAACTTAAGATTAACTTTTGAAACAAGCTGTAATAGAGTTGCAAGCAAAGAAAAAAAGGAGCATCTTTCGATGCTCCCAGAATGTATCTTATAATTCATCATCTCTTTCAAGGAGACCATAATTCCCATCTTTCCTCTTGTAAACCACACCGGTCTCGCCTTCTTCATCTTCAAATACATAGAAGTTATGTCCCAGAAGTTCCATCTGAAGTACCGCTTCCTCCTTGGACATCGGTTTCATGGAAATCTTTTTGGTTCTGACAATTTTAGGGGCGTCATCACCTTCTAACTCTTCAGATTGTGTAAATGCTGTGTCATTAAATCTTACTGATTGATCACCAGCTTTTCTTTCAATTTTTGTTTTATATTTTCTTATTTGTCTTTCCAGTTTATCTTGTACCAGATCGATGGATTTATACATATCATCGCTGGATTCTTCTGCTCTTAAAAGAACATTACCGAAGGGGATCGTCACTTCAAATGTCTGGTCCATTTTTGTTACACTTAATGTGGCTCTAGCTTCTACTGGCTGACTAAAATATTTGTCCAGTCTGTTCAGCTTGGTCTCAACCGCCTCCTTTAAACCGTCAGTAAGTGTTATGTTTCTTGCATAAATGTATGTCTTCATATGGTTTGCCCCCTTGTTGATTTAATATTTATGTTAATTCTATTTTAGATTAAAAACGGCATTTTTTCAAGCTTTATTCGTCATTAGACAAAATTTTCAATCAATTCAATTCAGTGTTTCCATGTCTCTCAAAGGATATTAACCGATTCAAGTTCACTGACAAACTTCGTGGTATCTTCAAGGTTTTCCAGAATACTGAAGATGTAAGCACTTTCTTCAGCACCTAAGTGTTTTTTTCTAGTAAGTACGTCAATAGATTCTGGTGTTGACATGGTTTTTTCAAACCACATGATGAGAATACCATCCATATTATAAAGTACTTTGGACTGGTTTCGGAAAAATCTGTTCATTCCACTACCCTTCCAGTTTAAAACATCTGATTTTTCAAGTGGAATCTCAAATCCTGTTTTTGCTTTCATCTTTCCATTTTTTCGAAATTCCACTTTTTCTTTCAGAACCAAATCTTCGCCTTTGTGCATAAGCTCATAATTAAACGATATGGTATCAACGCTTCCTTTTTGCCAAAATGGACATCCTGAGTACTGTAAAAACCATCTACCTTCCATCTTTTTCAGTTCCCGATCATTCATAAGCAGCACCTCCTCGTTACCTTTTGTCTATTGTACCTTAGAATCACAAAATAGATTTATCCAATTAATGAAGTTTGTATTAATACTATGAAGTATTTTTGAAATAAGCCGATGTTTTGGTATAATTACATTGAGTTTATCCAGATGGATAAAAAATTAGGAGTTGATGACATGGATAGTGGAACCTTGAGACTTATTGGAGTGATACTGCTTTTTATCATTGGTGGAGCACTTTACAGCTTAATTATGTCTTATTTTACAAAAAACAATATTTTGCGATTTCTTCCTTCTGTTGCTGGAATTCTAATCATCCCTTATTTACTCTACCGTATGTATTTCGGTAATCTGGAAGGGTTCCTTCCCCTTGCCTATTTGCTGTTTATATTTATGATCACTTCGGTGATCTTTGGCAATGTACTGAGTAATATTGTGATCAACTTTGCAAAAAAACGAAAATAACACATAAAGAAGAGGCCAGATAAGCAGTGAACCTTCACAACTTATCTGGCCTCTTGAATTATACATTTTTCCAGTTCACGGTTATGACTACTGTCCCTCTTGCGCCTTCTTTATGCTCCGCTGTATATCCCAGTTCTTTCAATTTCGATATGAGCGGTTTTCGCAAGTCTTCGATTAGTTCATCTCCTTCGAAGAAAAACACTTCTTTTTCTTTTCCCAAGTACGACGATCGTCCTACTCTTTTCTTGATTTTCTGTAGCAGATCTTCAATTTTTGCGGTTTCATCAGATAATGCTTTCACAAACAGTTCAAGCTTAATATCTGATAAATCATCTGGAAGATCTGGAAGGAGCTTTTTCAGCGATTCTCCATCGATGACATCTCTATACATGTAATCACCCTTCTCCAAAATAAACTGTGATCAACGGCAATAAGATTTTACTGAATTTCATTCAGAATAGAAACACTTGCGGATAACCCTAGTCTGGTTGCTCCACTTTCAATCATACCCATAGCATCTTCAAGCGTACGGATTCCACCTGATGCTTTCACACCCATCTCTGGACCAACCGTCTTTCTCATTAATGCGATGTCTTCTCTTGTTGCTCCTGCTTTGGAGAATCCTGTTGAAGTCTTCACGAAATCTGCTCCAGCATCTTTTGCCAGTTCGCAGGCCTTCACTTTCTCTTCATCTGTCAGTAGACATGTTTCAATAATCACTTTTGTAAGAACGCCCTTTGCAGCAAGAACTACTGCACGGATATCTTCAAGTACATACTCGTAGTCCTGGTCTTTAAGCTTACCGACATTGATCACCATATCCACTTCTTCAGCACCCAGTAATATGGCTTCGTTTGTTTCAAAGCTCTTTGCTTCTGTAGTCATCTGCCCTAATGGGAAACCTACTACTGTACAGATCTTTGTATCTGTCCCCTCAAGAAGCTCTTTTGCTTTCTCGATATTACTTGGATTAATGCATACACTGAAGAAATTATGTTCTTTTGCTTCAGCACATAGCTTAACCAGCTCCGATTCAACCGCATCCGGTTTAAGAAGTGTATGATCGATATGTCTTGCTAACTTTATTTTATCCATTTAAAAGTACCTCCTAGGTCTATTTCTATTACATTTTACCATATATTAGCTTTATAATAACAGACATCTGATAAAAATCATTGAGATCGGAAATCTTATGAAGAATCCTCAAATACTGCTAAAATAGTGAATCCTGATGATATATTTGATTAAATCCTTGAATTCACAAGGATTTTCTAATATACTTTTTTCGGGATTATGTTATAATATACTGTAGCAATCAGAGGATAAAGGAGTTTGAATTATGGGGTTTAAAGATAAATTACAAAAGTACTATGCTGATAATTATATGAAGAAATATGGTGATCGAATCACTCAGGCTTATGGGACTGTTCTTTCTGTAAAAGTGGAACAAAAAAGATACCTTTGGATTTTCAACGTACTTAATGCGACAATCATTTTGAAGCCAGATGGATCCAAAAATGTTGTTCGAAGTGTTTATAAGACAAGGAGATGGTTTAAGAAACCAGACTTCATTGCTGTAAACCAGGGAAATATCATCCTTCTGCAAGCGTTGAAAGGCAAAAAAGGAGCAGATAACAGCGAGATTCTTGAAATCAAGAACATCAGAAACGTAACGACAAGAAGAGATCTGTTCAAAATTGATGCACCTATGCCGAAGAGACAAGTACAATATAAGAGAAAATAAGCGCGGAAGTCTGCACTAATGTTGCAGGCTTCTTTCTTATCAAGTATTATAATGATAATTAAAGTATCATCCATGGATATTGAATATAT
Organism: uncultured Proteiniclasticum sp.; assembly: GCA_964643785.1. Lineage (GTDB taxonomy): Bacteria > Bacillota > Clostridia > Clostridiales > Clostridiaceae > Proteiniclasticum. Next base: position 23,319 of record CAZXUT010000046.1, on the reverse strand, counting down.
CTTCTGGATTAGTGGAGGTAAATATGAAGGACATCGTCTATATTACTGGTCATAAAAATCCTGATTCAGATTCCATCTGCGCAGCTCTGGCTTATGCTGAATACAAAAATAAAACTGGTTCCGACAATTATGTTCCTGTTCGATTGGGAGAAATCAATCGGGAAACCTATTTTATTCTAGCCTATTTCGGTGTGGAAGCCCCAATATTCATCGAAGATGTGAGACTTCAGATCAGTGATCTGAATATCGATAAAATCGCACCGATTTCTTCTGAAATCACGTTGAAGATGGCATGGAACATTATGCGGATGAATAACGTGAAAAGTATTCCAGTGGTAGATGAAAACGAAACCTTAAACGGTATTGTGTCTGTTTCCAATGTTACAGAAAGTTACATGGATGTATGGGATAATATGATTCTCGGAAAATCCAAAGTAACTGTAAATAATCTTTTGGATACCCTAACAGGGCAAGTACTTCATCTGGATAAAGACCGTAAACATTTCTATGGGAAAATATATGCCCTTTCCGCTTCTCCTGAAGAAGTCAATAAGACGATAGAAGAAGGCGACATCATCATCACTGGAAGCAGAAGAGATGCCCTTGAAGGTGCAGTAGACAGAAAAGTATCTCTTATCATCATCACCGGTTCAGGTGAGATGGATGAAGATCTTCTCTCAAAAGCCCAGGAGAACAGAGTGACTGTGCTTAATACACCTTATGATACCTACACTACATCCAGACTGATTTCACAGTCGATTCCTGTTAATTACGTGATGACGAAAGAAAACATCATGTACTTCTCCTCCGATGACTATATCGGAGATATTCGAAATACCATGGCAGAGACAAGATTCAGAAGCTATCCTGTAGTCAGTGAAGAAAACAGAGTTGTAGGAACCATCTCGAGATTCCACCTGATTTCAGGAAAGAAGAAAAAAGTGATTTTGGTGGACCATAACGAAAAAGGTCAGTCTGTAAAGGGTCTGAATGAAGCAGAAATACTGGAAATCATTGACCATCATCGTGTTGCTGATGTTGCAACATCCACCCCTATTTTCTTCAGAAATGAGCCTGTAGGCAGTACATCTACAATCGTGGCCAATATTTTCTTTGAAAATGGAATCAGACCGTCTAAAAAAACTGCAGGATTATTGGCAGCCGCCATCATCTCTGATACATTGCTTTTCAAGTCTCCTACTTCAACCAATGTAGACCGACTTGTGCTTCAGAGACTGGCACAGATTGCAGATATAGATGTAGAAGAGTTTGCGCTTGAAATGTTCAAGTACGGCACCTCTTTAGCTGGAAAGAGTCCACAGGAAATTCTGAAACAGGATTTCAAAGTATTCACCTACGACAACAGCAAGATCGGTGTCTCTCAGGTATATACCATGGATTCGGAGACCATAGATGAGCTTAAAGGAACGATTATAGAAACCATGGAAGAAATGACAGAGCATGAAGGATACGATCTCCAGCTGCTGATGGTTACGGATATATATAAAGAAGGATCAGAACTTATCGCTGTAGGAAAACAGAAAGACGTGATCAACAAAGCGTTTAATGTTCACATGAACGAAAACTCGGTCTACATACCTGGAATTCTTTCACGAAAGAAGCAGGTTATTCCGCCGATTTCCAGTGTGATTAACCGATAATACAAACAGATAAACAAACTTATTGTAAAATTGTTTTATCTGCCCTGCTTTTTGTGATAGAATGAATTGATTAATTTAATGGAGGAATGAAATGACTAATACAATAGATGAAAACAACATGGAAGAAATAAAGAGCTGCTGCGGCGGCGGAAACAAGAACCAGGAAGGTTCTTGTTGTTCAGGCGAAGAGCAGAGCTGCAATTGTGGTAATGATCATGAGGATGAAAAAAGCTCATGCTGTTCAGGCGAAGAGAATAGCTGCAATTGCGGTCACGACCACGACGATCATGACCACCACCACCATGACCATGAACATGCTCACATGGTAACTTTTGAAAACGAAGATGGTACAACACAAGAGTATCCGATCGTTGATGAGTTCGAACTTGAAGGTGTAGTTTACATCCTGGTCATGAACGAGGATGAAACAGTAACTCCACTAAAAGTAGCTGGGGATGATGGGGAGCTGGTCTTCCTGACAGAAGAAGAATTCCACACTGTTTCCGAGGCATATGAAGCTCTTTCAGAATCTGATGAGCTCCAGTAAGAAGCATTAATATGTAACGAGAACCTTGGGATTTTTCTCAAGGTTTTTTTGTAGGAGGAATATAATGAAATTAGCACTTTTTGATGTGGATTATACCCTGACAAAAAAAGAAACCTTAATTGCTTTCTTCACCTATCTTGTTAAAAAGAAACCTTCGCTTCTTCTCCATCTGCCAAAAGCAGTCGCTAGTGGTTTATTTTACAAACTCGGAATCCATAAAGAAAAAGAGACAAAGGAAATGTTCCTGGCTTTTCTTGAAAATCTTTCCATGGACACAGTGGATCAACTGAGTAATGATTTCATTGAAGAGGAACTGATACACTTTCTCTATGCCGATGGAATCGAAAAAGTGAAAGAACTAAAAAGCAAAGGATATTTAATTGTCTTAACATCAGCTTCGCCTGAATTCTATATCAGCAAGCTTAAAGAAGTTTTTGATGCAGATTATGTAATGGGAACCAGGTTTATAGAAAAAGACGGTAAATTTGTCTCAAACATGGGCGGAGAAAATAACAAGGGAGAAGAAAAAGTTCGAAGACTTTTCGAAGTATTTGACAAAGAAAAGATCAATCTTATGGACTCTTATATGTTCTCAGATTCCATGAGTGATGAACCACTCCTCGCATTAGTAGGAAAACCATATCTGATCAACTATAAAAAGAAGAACCCGAAGTACCCAGTTCTATTTTGGAGGTAATTGTGGACAACATACGTGGAACCTATATTATAATTAATAGCTCGTTGGTTAAAATATCAGACTTCGAATACACTTTGAGTAAAAAGAACGTATATGAGGTCATCAGAATCATAGATGGAGTTCCCCTTTTCTTAGAAGAACATCTGGATAGGCTGAAACAGTCCATTGAAATACTGAAGATGAACTTCACAAAATCGCAAGAAGAAATCAGTAATCTGATTCACCTTCTTGCCAAGAAAAACAGTATCAAAGATGGAAACTTGAAGATACTCATCAATGATGGACCGACGCTCATGTGCTATTTGTACTTCATTCCCCATTTCTATCCTGAAAAAGCCAGTTATACAAAAGGAATCAAAACCAGAACAATAGAAATTGAACGTAAGAATCCTAATGCAAAAGTCATAGATCTTAAGTATAAAAGTATAGTAACCGATTTTATCGAAGAAAATAATATTTATGAAGCTTTACTTTTGAATTCAGATGATGAAATCACAGAAGGATCAAAATCGAATATATTCTTTGTAATGGATAATTCGCTCTATACACCTCCTCTTAAGGATGTATTAGGTGGTGTTACAAGAAGGAGGATCCTCGACATAGCAAGAGAGCTCGGAATGAAAGTTTCTGAGGAACCAATTCATCTGAAGGACCTATCCGAAATAGAAGCGGCATTTATCAGTGGGACATCTCCTAAGATTCTGCCTATTTCATCAATAGATTCTTTAAAACTAAAGTCTTCAGAACATCCCATGGTAAAAAGACTGATTGATGTTTACAATCAGAAGATAAAAACATATATTGATAAAAATAAATAAATTTAAAACATATAGTTTTAAATAAGAAAACAATATTCTACAATCATGACACTATAATTTTATGATAATTACAGTGTAGTTAAATAATACAATAGAATAAAATTATTTCTAAATTAAGAAACGACGGTATAAATACCGTCGTTTTTAATGTTTATTCTTCGATTAATAGCTCTGGTTCGATTACATCTTCTTCCAGAAGATCATCTTCAATAAATTCACCGTATTCATTTACAAATGAATCTATTTCTTCTTTATGATCAGAAACCACTTTATAAATCAATGCACCTGCAGCCATAGATAATGCAGAAACAGCAAGTATTTTACAAACTTTCATCTGTTTACCTCCTTTTTTTCACTTTTTATTCCACTCTATTATATCACAGCTATGATTTAACTTGAAGTGAATAGTCTATATTTATGCAACCGTCTCAGGTTATTAAGATTCTCTTAATTTAATTATTTTCGTCGATTTCTTTAAATCTACTTTAAAAGTAAATGTTATTATAGAATATGAGGTGAATCAGATGCACAAAATACTCATTGCAGGATTTGAAAAAGAAAGCATCATGGCTGGGTTTGCATCGTCAGAAAATAATCTACAGATATTCGTTTCTGACTCAATATTGCGTACCCTTGATCTCATAGAGGACAATATTAATACCTTGATTATCCATGATGAATATTATAAAAAGCATAAAAATGAACTTGAAGAAAAATTAAATAGAAAAGATCAGACTAAAGTCTTTATCTTCAGTGACAACATAGATGATAGACATCTTAGCAGACTGCTGGAAGTGAACTATATCGCTTATACCATGAAGACGCATAAAATCACTAATGAATTTGTTGAAAGCTTAGCTGTCTTCTCGAAAGAACTTGATAATGACTACCAGTATAAAGAAGTTACCATCAATTATAAAAGCAAAATGGTACTGATCAATAACGAACCCTTGAATCTTACGCCTATGGAGTATGATTTATTGGTATACCTTAAATTACACTCCTGTATGACACTGTCAAGAAATGAGCTCATACGCGCTGTATGGGGATATTCTTTTCTAGGAGACTCTAGGACAATAGATACCCATATCAAGTCTCTGAGAAGAAAACTGGGTTCATATCGGTGTCTTGTGAAAACTGTCTGGGGTAAAGGCTATAAATTCCAGGAATATTAAATTTATTCTTCCTAATAACCTTGTTAAAAGAGGTATGTTTAGTGTCTAAACATACCTCTTTTCTATGCGCCTACCATTTGAATAACTCATACATGAGCAGGCGGCAATCTAATTTGTTATCATGGATACAAGAAAAATCACGAGCGTTAAGATGTTTTGACCTACTTCTTTCTGATTCCATAATGTTTATAGATAATCACTTTAATATCAATATAGTCGACTTCAATTCCTTGAGCAATCAGATCTTCTTTGATAGGTCTAAGCTTTCCTGTCCCCAGTTTTCTCACTGAACTTAGAATTTCCTGCTCCAGATGACTCTTATAAAGAGCATCAAGATTGACCTCTCTCCCCTTATCATGCTCTCTTATAAGCCTGTCCACTACAGTACCTGAAACAATGCCGAGGATAGATGCCATCTCCTCTACAGTTTTTCCTTCTTTATGAAGAGAGAATGTATCCCACTGGTCAATGATATGCTCTGGATCCTTCTGAATTTCTTTTTTGATTTCTTCAAGCTGGCCTTGGCTTTCTCCATATCTTCTGATTTCATCAATAAAAATATCTCCATACTTCATGGCTTTTGTTTTACCTACCCCTCTAACCTCCATGAATTCTTTTTTTGTCATAGGAATACGTCTGGCAATATCCTTAAGGGTCTCATCGTGAAATATGATGTACGGTGCGATATTCTCCATTCTTGACATATCACGTCGTACTTTTTTCAGCCGAAGGAGCAGTTCTTCATGGTAATCCTGCTTTTCTTCTCCCTCGTTTCTCAAGACGATGAATTCTACTTCACCATGCAGCAGATGGTTTCCTTTTTCGGTAATCACTAATTCCGGTCCAGCTTTTAATAGATACTCATCTCTCAAAAGAAGAAGTAAAACCTTATTGAGATAATATTTCCTGTGATTTTTTAGACATCCGAATAGTCTATGATCAGTGAAACCGTGCTTCTCCAGTTCTCTTGATCTGTTTCCAAGCAGAAAATCATATAACGCATATTCTTCTGACCCTTTTCCCAATAACTTTATGGATGAGAGGATCTTTCTGGAGAGCATTGAAATGTTCATATAACCTTCTAGGATACAGTTACTGCAGTTACCGCAGTTTCCTTCTGATTCATTCAGCACCGTTCCCTTAAAATAGTTCAGTACAAAGGATCTCAAACATTGTTCTGTAGTTCCGTACTGGTTCATAACGGAAAGCTTCGCTCGTTCAATTCTGTATCTCTCCTCTGTAAGATCAGATATCTGGAGCAGTCTGTTCTGTTTGCTGATGTCTCCGGGTCTGTAAATCAGAATACTTTCACTGTAGCTCTGATCTCTTCCTGCTCTTCCTGCTTCCTGATAAAAGGATTCTATATTTTTAGGGATACCCAGATGGATCACATATCTCACGTTGGATTTATCAATACCCATACCAAAGGCGTTTGTGGCTACAACAATATGAATGCGATCAAAAGAAAAATCATCCTGGACTTTTCTTCTGAGCGCATCCTCTAATCCACCATGATAGAGTCCTGCTTTATAGCCTTCTTCCAGAAGCAGATCTCTGATTTTTTCCGCTTCTTTTTTTCGTTGGCAATAGATGATTCCCTGCTGACCTTTTCGCTTGTTTACCTGATCCAGAAGCTCTCTTACTTCATCTTCCGGTCTGGTGACACCGAAATAGATATTTTCCCGATTGAGATTTCCTGTAACAGTGAATGCATCCTTCAGCTTGAGTAATAAGAGAATATCATCTTTTACCGCTTCAGTGGCGGTTGCTGTAAAGGCTGTGATTACAGGTCTTTTTTCCAATGTATCTATAAAATCATAAATCGTAAGATAAGATGGTCGGAAATCATGCCCCCAGATACTGATACAATGGGCTTCATCTATGGCAATCTGAGCAGGTCTGATGTCTCTTAATAAATCGGTGAATCTCTTTAACTTAAGAGATTCAGGAGAAACGTAGATCAGTTTGTATTTTCCTTTCCTGATGTTTCTTTTTCGTTCGTTGGATTCTTCAAGAGATAAGGAAGAATTGATATAGGTTGCCGGAATCCCTCTATCCATCAGTGCGTCGACCTGGTCTTTCATGAGGGAGATCAGCGGGGAAATGACAAGTGTCGGACCCATCATCATCATTGCAGGTACTTGATAGCACAAAGACTTTCCGTATCCGGTAGGTAGGATCCCAAGTGCATCTCTACCACTTAAAATTTCTTTGATGATTGAGATCTGTTCCTTTTTGAAGGAATTAAGTCCGAAATATTTTTTCAGTATTCTACCAGGTTCCATTTCTTCCACTTCCTTCTTGTCATCACAAATACGAATGATTAAAACTGCTTCGTGATTGTTATTTGATTTAATCTTATACCAACGCCTCTTCTTTTGACAGAGGCTTATTTTTAGGATTGCGACCATACCGCGACATGTACTACATGGAAAAATATAATCAGTCATTCTTAAAGTAGCTGTTCAGGATGAACATTGTCTGTGCCGAAATTACCATTCTTTCCTAATCAATTATAGCAAAAGCTGTGCGTTTCCACACAGCTTCTTCTTATTTTAGAATTTTTTTTACAAGTTTCTCTTTGAGATTCGTAATCGGAGGTTCATTGACTTTCATGTTCAGATAGCCTGAAGATTTCAGCACTGCCTTTTCATGAGAAAATGTATCAAAGGAATACACTCCATGATATCTTCCTATTCCAGAATTTCCGACTCCTCCAAATGAAAGATAAGGTGAGGAAATATGGAATAGCACATCATTAATGCATCCGCCACCAAAGGATACTCTCTTCAGAATTTTTTCAGCCAAAGGTCTATCCTCCGTGAATAAATAGAATGCGAGCGGTTTCCCAAGAGGTTTAATCTCTGTAAGTGCTTTGTTTATGTCCTGATAACTGATTATCGGTAAGATCGGCCCAAAGATTTCTTCTTCCATGGATCTTAATTTTATATCATTTTTGACCAGTAAGGTTGGAGCCATATAATTTTCTTTTGAATCCACCTCTCCACCATAGATCATATATTTTTTATCTTCTTCTAAAATATCGGTCAGTCTTTTCAAAGCTTTTTTGCTGATGATTCTGGAGTAATCTTTAGAAAGCTTAGGATTCCCCTTATAAAACTTATTGAGATAGTGCTTGATCTCCTGAACCAGTTCATCGATGATGTCCTCATGTGCCAGAACGTAGTCCGGAGCAATACAGGTCTGTCCGGAATTGAGAAATTTACCGTAGACAATCTTTCTTGCAGCATTTTTGATGTGTGCTCTTTTCATTACAATTGCCGGACTTTTTCCTCCCAGCTCCAAAGTCACAGGAATAAGATTCTCTGATGCGTTTCTCATGATGATTCTTCCAGTTGAAACACTTCCTGTAAAGAATATATAATCAAAATTTGATGTAGTCAGATTGGTTACTGTCTCTTTTCCACCTTTGACAGTCTGAACCATTTCTATAGGGAAAGCCTCATTGATAATTTTTTCAATGATCGCTTCAGTATAAACTGCCTGCTCTGAGGGCTTGACTATCGCATTGTTCCCGGCAGCAATCGCTCCAATGAGTGGCTCCATGAGGAGTTGAAATGGATAGTTGAAGGCAGAAATAATGAGTACAGTTCCATAGGGTTCTTTGTAGATATACCCTTGAGAAAAGAGACTGGCAGTATGTCTTTTGACCATTTTTCTTCTAGAGAACCGCTCAAGATTTTTAATGAAATAATCAATACTCTGATAAAGAAGCCCGATTTCTGTGATGTAGGATTCTGCGGGAGATTTACCAAGATCTTTATACAGTGCTTCCTGGATTTCTTCTTCATGTCTCTTGATGGTGTACTTGAGTTTTTTCAGCATATCTCTTCTGAAATGTATATTTAATGTTTTACCTGTATCAAAGAAGGCATTCATTTCATTCACCATCGCAGTAGCAGATGCTTTTGTCATTTCCTGATCATTATTAACCATATCATTCGTCATACAATTTATTCCTTCCCGCGTTCATATTTCGATACCGCTTTTCTTGCGGCTACATTGATTGAATCCCATACACTGTTCAGAGGTGGAATGTATCCGAAGTCCATATAAGCTAAGTCATATACATTAAGCCCTGCATAGACAGCTGTAACAAGTCCTTGAATCCGTAATGCGCTTCCCTCTTTTCCAAATATCTGAGCACCTATTATTTTTCCGTCCTTTATTAAATAGGTCAGTTTAATATAAAGCTCAGACCCTCCGGGATAATACCCTGATTTATTACGAGTTCTGACCATGACACTATCATAATCCAGGTTTAATTCTTTTGCACTCTGATCATTCACACCTGTCATAGCCATCTCGAATTCAAAAGTCTTCATCATGGAGCTTCCCTGGACACCTCTGAATGGAGGTTCAATTCCTGCAATAGCAAAACCGATGAGTTTTCCCATCTTGTTCGCATTTGTCCCCAAAGGCAGATAACTGTTTTTGCCTTCAATATGATTATAAATCAGCGCACAATCTCCACCAGCATAAACATCTTCAATATTTGTTCTTCCATAAAGATCAATCAGGATAGCGCCTCTATCCATTTCGATTCCTTTTCCGATCAGAAAATCTGTATTAGGTTTAAGCCCGATGGCCTCAATAACCATATCTACAGGATAGTCGCATTTATCCGTCGTCACATTCGTAATAAACCCTTTATCATCGGCTTTGGCGGCTAGTACCTTTTCGTCTGTATTTATTTTATGTCCTTCACCTCGTAGTTCCTTGAGGATGAGATCTGAAAACTCTTTATCGTAAATATTCATTACATCAGGCAGATATTCAATGACCTGAGTATCTATCGCTCTCAGTGTAAGTGTTTCGAGAAGTTCAAGGCCTTTGTTTCCTCCTCCTAGAATTATTGCTTTTTCCGGGACATTCTGTTCCAGATAATCCTTTATGGCATTGGCATCCTTTAGACTATTCAGAGGAAATATACCTTTCATCCCCTTAAACAAGTCTAAGTGATTACTCCTAGCCCCTGTCGCGATAATCAGTTTATCGTAATATAGCTCATATTCATTTTTATCGGATATATTTTTTACTGTTACCGTTTTATTATTAAAATCAACATCAATGGCTTCACTCAATAATCTGAGGTCAATACCATCACTAAGTACCCGCTCCTTATCTCTGGCTATGAGTTTCTTCTCTTCTTCAATCAGGCCTTCGATATAATAGGGGAATCCACATGCTCCATAAGAAATATCCTCTCCCTTTTCAAGGACTGTGATCATTGCACCTGAAACATTTTTCTTTACGCTATATGCTGCACTTAACCCTGCAGCAACTGCTCCGATGATTACTACTTTCATTATTTCGAGTCACCCCTTTTTATTTAGTACTTACTTTATAATATCTCTTAGTATCTATTTTAACATAGCAGACATCATAATATTAACTATTTCAGATTGTTCAAACAACCTTCATTTTTGATCAGTCGATTTATCTGAGTTACTTTTATCTATTTACTTTTAAGGGAAAAGTGCTAAAATAGGCTTAGTCAGTATTTCAAATGAAAACTGAACTTAATTCAAACCCTTACAAGGTTCCGAATTATATCCCATAAAGGAATAAGAACGGAGGAAAACTTATGTTAAAAGAAAAAAGAAAATCCACACTAAAGGCTAGACAATTGGCTGTAATTGGTCTGTTGTCCGGGATCTCAATTTTTTTATCACTGACACCGCTTGGGTATATACCCATACTGCCTATTAATCCAACCATCATGCATGTGCCTGTAATCATAGGCGCAATCATTGAAGGTCCAATGGTCGGAGCATTCATCGGTGGAATCTTCGGTCTATCCAGTATGGCTCGAGCTTTCATGGCTCCTACGCCGACAAACTTTATTTTCTGGAATCCGATCATCTCAATAGGTGTACGTATTCTCATTGGTATCGTAACAGGTTATGTTTATAGAGCAATGAAAAACAGTAAATATGGTGTCGCCGTTTCCGCAGTTGCAGGAACAATGACAAATACCATCGGGGTTTTAGGATTAGCTTATGTCTTCTATCTTTCAAGATATGCGCAGGGGTTAGGTATTTCAGAGTCCGCTGTTACCACCTTCATTTTGACTGTGGTCGGAACAAATGGTGTACCTGAAGCCATCATATCAGCACTCATCGCAGTACCGGTGGTATCTGCTTATAGAAAATATAAAAAAGAATAACAAGTTAAAGGAGATGGAATTACCATCTCCTTTGTTTTATATCTTTTTTTTAAGATTCTTAAGTTCTATAGTCTCTTATAATCTACATGTTCCTTTAGAACTTCTTCATCGCTGTAGAGATAATCTTCATCCAGTACAAGACTTGGATCCTTCTCGACCTCATGCTCATTTTCAGTCAAAAACAAGACGGAATAATCAAGACTTAAGTCTTTAAAGAACAGAATGCCCTGTTTCTTCTCTTTACTGATCTTCACAAATAATTTACCTGTATAGGTTTCACCAGGTTTTACAGACACTCTTCCGAGAGTCGTCCCATCCTGATGTTTCGCCATGATATGAACGGAACGTTTCGCAAAATCAAATAGTTGAAGCTGCATCGGATTGAATGAATAATCTTCAGTTCCTCTGTTATGAACAGTAACCTGATATTCAACCAGTTCAAGATTCTCTTCCGTTTCTGATTTCTCTGGCATGAACTTAGACTTTGCGTTTTCGGCAAGCTGTTTCACTTTGTCTTTCAGACCCTCAGCATTTTCTTCAATATCTTCTATTGGCTCCTGAGCACCAAAAGGTTCATCAATAAAATTATCGTCATCCGGTTCGAATGCATCTTCATCATCAATAGCCATATCATTTTTCATGAAGCCATCCGTTTTTTCTTCAATTTCATCTGTAGTGGATGCTACCTTGTTTTTAAGGTCCTGAAACTTTTCCTTGGCATCTTTGGATTTTTCTTTGAACTCATCATGAACATCTTCAATTGTCTCATCCACTTCTGAATGTTCAATCTGCTTTTTAAATCCTTCTAATTTTTCTTCTGCTTCATTCTTTAAATCGGCCGCTTTCTGCTTTACATTAGGGGCGATTTCATTGTCCATTTTTGCTTTAGCTGTTTCAATTTTATCTTCAGCCATATCCTTGATCTCAACATATTTGTCTTTTGCTTCCATGCTGCCAAGTTTAGTCTGAAGTTTTCCTTCTTCGATTTTTGTGCGAATCTTCTCTCTCACAGCTTCTGTCTTCTCTAAAATAACTTTTTTGATATCAAGCTCAGCTACTGGTTCACCATCATCATCTGGATTAAATGTGAATTCAGCGTTCGGATTGGAGATATTTATAACAATATCGTCAATCAAAGCATTGCTTCCTGCTTTATATACTCTTTTTGGAGACACTTTCATGGGTTCCATGAAACCGTCTGTTTCAGAATCGATTTCATCTAAATCAAGTTCTGCCCATCTGGTCAGTTTCTCTGAGTATTCCTGTTTTAGATTTTCGTTTTTGATCTTATTCTTCTTGTATACTGCATAAGCGCCTGCAGCAGCTGCTGCAATTGCAACTCCAGCTACGATCTTACCTGTATTCTTCTTTCCGCCCTTGTTATCCCATGCATCACTCATATCTTTCTTAGTGTTTTGGGCAAAGTTTACTGTATCTTCTGCTATGTTGTCCTTTTTCTCAAAAAGATGTTGAGCACTTTGTGTTCCTTTTTCCATCATGTTAGATAAGGATTCCTTAAGATCTGATGTTGCATCTTTCACCTTTGGAATGATATCTTTAGCCATATCTTCACCTTTCTTTACTAACTTCTCACTTTTTTTAACCATTTTATCCATTTCAAATTTCATATGATTTTCCTCCATTTATTCTAAAATTCATTCTATAAACCATTATACATTTAATACTTTAAATATTCAGTAATCGTTTGAATTGTTAATACACTTTTTACACCACGGCCATTCTTTACCAGTCTAATAGTATAATATAGAGCTTTATAAGCATAATTATGTTTATTTATATCATTCTTTCACTGCAGCAAATTTTGAATTGAAGGTATTTTCACCTTAGAATGCAATGCGATTCAGAATGAAGATGTAGTGTACTGAATTCATTGGTTAACAGACTATTGTTATTTTTTAGAGTAAAAGATTATAATTTTCTGATTTTTACATTATAATGGTACTAAAGAAAGCATTGGAGGTGTTTTTATGAAATATATGCCATACATCCTCCTGGGTATTGTCATATTGACTCTGTTGTACTTATTATCACTGATCATACGTTATGTAAACCGTATCTTATACCCCAAAACCAGAACTTATGACATGGCCAGGGATAAAATCAAAAAACAAGGCTATTATCCGGAGGAATACATTAATTCCTTATCATATGAACCCTTGAACCTGAAATCTGCCTATGGTTATATAATCAATGGCCGTCTATATCCAAACAATTCGAATAAGTACATTATCATTGTCCATGGAATCACAATGAATATTTACGGAGCGCTCAAATATCTCCCCTTTTTCTACAAGAAAGGGTTCAATGTAGTTGTATTTGATCTAAGAAATCATGGAGAAACAGGTGGTGACAATACAACCTACGGTTATTTCGAAAAATGGGATTTAAAGACCGTAACAGATCATCTTTTCAGTAAATATGGACAAGACATCAGCGTAGGATTACATGGAGAGTCTATGGGAGGAACCATATCTATGCTGAATATGGCTATGGATAAACGTATCCGGTTTGGCATCATAGATTGTGCCTTCTCGGATCTCCCGGAACTTCTACTCTTGAAATTCAAACAGGATACAAATTTAAGCAGCAAAAAACTGATTATGCTTGTAAATCTATTCATCAGAATAAGGGCAGGATTCTCCATAGAGGATGTGTCACCTGTTAGAGAACTGCCGACAATAAACCAGCCGATTCTTTTTATTCATGGATCGAAAGATGAATACGTGCCAACTATGATGAGTAAAGCCATGTATTCATTCAAGATGGACAAGAAATCCATGTATATCGTTGAGGGTGCTGAGCATGCTGAGTCCATGGCAACTGATCCCGATCAGTATGATGTGGAAATAACCGGATTTCTGAATGAAGTCTACCCGGAAGAACACTATAAAACAGGACACTAAATGATTTCATTATTTCAGCAAGTTAAGTTTTCTTACTTAACTTGCTCTTTTCATGTATTTTTTTCGGATTGTTTCACTGAAGCTCAAGACTTATCTTTATTTCCTCATTATTTTAGACCATTGGATAGCCCTTTAAAGTATTCACTTAGAACATACATTCTGTTATAATGAAACCATAAGAATGTATGTTCTAATTTATAAAGAAGTATAGGTGAATTTGAAATGGAAAATATTATTTTTCATGTGGATGTGAATTCCGCTTACCTTTCCTGGAATGCCGCATGGGATCTTCAACATGGGAAAACCCTCGATATTCGAACGGTTCCATCCATCGTGGGCGGAGATCCTCAGAGCAGACACGGAATCGTTCTGGCAAAATCCATTCCCAGCAAAAAATATGGAATAAAAACAGGAGAAACACTTTTTTCTGCGCTGATGAAGTGTCCCGAGTTAGTGATTGTTCCACCCAGATATAGCATGTATTTAAAGGCCAGTGATGCCATGGTTGAAATTCTGCGGGAGTATTCCCCTCTTATAGAGCGGTATTCCATAGATGAATGCTTTATGGACATGAGGCACCTGACAAAAGAAAACGCTGTAGACGTCGCTGTATCGCTGAAAAACAGGATCAATGAGGAACTGGGGTTTACTGTGAATATCGGAATCTCCACAGGGAAGCTTTTAGCAAAGATGGCCTCTGATTTAAAGAAACCCAATCAGGTACATACGCTGTATCATGATGAAGTGGAAAAGAAGATGTGGCCTCTTCCTGTTCAGGAAATGTTTATGGTAGGTTCTCGTACAACAGAGAAGCTGAAAAAAATGAACATCAATACCATAGGAGAACTTGCAAAAGCAGATCCACAATTTCTTCATGCAAAATTTAAAAAATATGGTTTTATGATTTCCTGTTATGCCAGAGGCATAGACTCTTCTACTGTAAAAAATGAAGGAACCATCGAGATGAAAGGGATGGGCAATTCAACGACACTCCCCTTCGATTTTACAGACCGGATCTCCTGTCATAATGTGCTTCTCTCCATCGGTGAAACACTGGTTCCCCGATTAAGAGACACGAGAAAACTTGTCAAGACTGTATCACTTCATATTCGCAGCAGCGACTTCTCTTCTTTCTCCATGCAGAAGACGCTTCCCTTTGCCTCTGATTCTACTAGCCTTCTCATGGCAACAGCCTGTGAACTATTTGATGAAATCTGGAATGAGGAACCAGTAAGACATCTGGGGATTTCTTTTTCTCAGTTAAAGGACAAAGACATTGAACAGCTTTCTCTTTTTAAGGACAGCAGAGCGGAAAAAATGAATCGGATGGATCAGGTGATTGATATGGTGAGAAAGAACTTCGGAGATGATTCGATCATTCGCGCCACTTTTATTAATTCCCCAGTCAAAGCATTTTCGGGTGGTGTAGTAGAAAAAGACTACATTTTTATGAATAGTCACTTATGAGGGAGGAAGCAGCATGAAAGTAATGGCTAAACCCATAGAAATGATAGCCTGGTTTGATTTTAAGGGACTTATCCACCCCATCCGATTCAGACTCATCGATGAGGAGGGAAAGTATAGAACCATTTCTGTGAAGAGTATTCAAGCACGTAAAAAGGAAAAACTTGCGGGAAATCTGATGCAGATTTTTCTCTGCAGAGGTATCGTCAACGATAAAGAGGTACTTTTTGAATTAAAATATGAAAAGGATACAGATCAGTGGACCCTATTTAAGATGTGATTTTTTCCATGCGCCACCGTCTTGAACAAATGTTACTGAAGGGTTTGCTATGGTTTTTTAGTAATGAGCTGAAAACTAAAAGGACTGTCATTTCTGACAGTCCTTTTGTTTTATTTCAAGAAATTATGCTGATTCTTATTCTTCAGTTACTACTGGAGAATAGTCATAAGATGCAAGTCTCTTGTAGTTATCATGTCTTTCCTTTGCATCACGTTCTGTCTTTGCAAACAGTTCTTCAGCAACATCTGGATATGCCTTGAGAAGTGAAGCATATCTTACTTCGCTGTCAAGGAATTCTCTGAAGCTTCTTGTTGGTTCCTTTGAATCTAATATAAATGGATTCTTTCCCTGCTCCTTGAGTGTTGGATTGTATCTGTATAGCTGCCAGTATCCGGATTCAACAGCTCTCTTAGTCTGTTCCTGACTGAAGCCCATACCAAGTTTAAGTCCCTGGTTGATACATGGAGCATATGCGATAACAAGTGATGGTCCATCATAAGCTTCTGCTTCTGTAAGCGCCTTCATGGTCTGGTTCTTATCAGCACCCATACCGATCTGTGCAACATATACATAACCATAAGTCATTGCCATCATACCAAGATCCTTCTTCTTTGTTCTCTTACCAGCGGATGCGAACTTAGCGATCGCAGCAGTTGGTGTAGACTTAGAAGCCTGACCTCCAGTATTTGAGTAAACTTCTGTATCCATTACAAGAACATTGATGTTTTCTCCAGTAGCAAGAACATGGTCAAGTCCACCGTATCCGATGTCATAAGCCCATCCGTCTCCACCGAAGATCCATTGGCTCTTCTTGGTCAGGAAGTCTCTTTCATTGTAAAGTTCCTTCGCTTCTGCTAGATCTGAACCCTTAAGTAGTGGAAGAAGTGCAGCTCTTGCAGCCTTGGATTCTTCACCCTTATCAAAGTTTTCGATCCAATTCTGAGTAGCAGCCTTGATTTCTTCTGTTACAGCTGAATTCTCAAGTAGTCTTTCAGCGATTGGAAGTAGTTTTTCTCTATGTGTCTTATGTCCAAGGTAGATACCAAGACCAAACTCAGCATTGTCTTCGAATAGTGAGTTCGCCCAAGCTGGACCCTGTCCAAGATGGTTTGTTGTGTAAACTGATGCTGGTGCTGAACCACCCCAGATGGATGAACATCCAGTAGCGTTAGCGATCATCATTCTGTCACCAAAGAGCTGTGTTACAAGCTTAGCATATGGAGTTTCTCCACAACCTGCACAAGCACCTGAGAACTCTAGTAGTGGCTGTTCAAACTGGCTGCCCTTTAATGTGTTCTTGTTCATAGGGTTAAGCTTAGCAGCTAATGACAATGCATATTCCCAGTTTTCTGTTTCGTGCATCTGTGTTTCGATAGGCTTCATTACAAGAGCCTTCTTAGGTGCAGGACATACCTGAGCACAGTTTCCGCATCCTGTACAGTCAAGTACAGAAATCTGGATTTTGTACTGTAGATCTGCGAAGGACTTACCGCCCATAGCTTTCTTAGCTTCGAATCCTTCAGGTGCATTCGCCATTTCTTCTTCATTTACAAGGAATGGTCTGATTACAGCATGAGGACATACATAAGAACACTGGTTACATTGGATACAGTTCTCAATATTCCATTCTGGAACGTTGACTGCAATTCCTCTCTTTTCAAAAGCAGATGTTCCCATTGGGAATGTACCATCTTCTCTTCCTGTGAATGCAGATACTGGAAGACTGTCGCCTTCTTGAGCATTCATTGGTTCAAGAATGTTTCTGATGAAGTCAGGAACAGATTTCTTAGCAGTTTCAGCGTCTGTGGTTGTAGCCCAGTCAGCTGGAACTTCAATCTTGACTAGTGCGTTAACACCTCTATCGATTGCTTCAAAGTTCATGTTGACGATCTTTTCACCCTTCTTTCCGTATGACTTGAAAACGGATTCCTTAAGGTGCTTCAGAGCATCCTCTACAGGAATGATGTTTGCAAGCTTAAAGAAAGCAGACTGCATGATCATATTGATTCTTGTTCCAAGACCGATTTCTGTAGCAAGAGATTGTGCATCTAGTGTGTAGAACTTGATGTTCTTCTTTGCAATCGCATTTTTCATCTTAGCTGGCAGATGATCATTCAGTTCATCAGCAGTCCATGCGCAGTTCAGAAGGAATGTTCCATTTTCCTTTAGTCCCTTTGTCATATCATATTTCTTCACGTAGGAAGGATTATGACAAGCAACGAAATCAGGATTCTGTACTAGATACGGGCTCTTGATCTTTCTCTTACCAAATCTCAGATGGGATACTGTGATACCACCGGATTTCTTGGAGTCATAAGAGAAGTATCCTTGAGCATACATGTCAGTGTTGTCACCAATGATTTTAATTGCTGACTTATTGGCACCAACTGTACCATCTGATCCAAGTCCCCAGAACTGGCACTGTACTGTACCTTCTGAAGTTGTATCAACCTGTTCATGTTTAGGAAGGGATGTAAATGTGACATCATCCTCTATACCTATAGTGAATCCGTTCTTCACTTCGTTGTAATTCAGGTTATCAAATACAGATAAAATCTGATCTGGTGTAACGTCCTTTGAACCTAGTCCGTATCTACCGCCTACGATTACAGGTCTATTGTCTGATTCGTAGAATGCATTTCTAACGTCCTGGTATAATGGCTCACCAGCTGAACCTGGTTCCTTTGTTCTATCAAGAACAGCAATTTTCTTTACTGTTTTTGGAATAGCATTCAAGAAATGCTTTGTTGAGAAAGGTCTGTAAAGATGAACATTAAGTAGTCCAACCTTTTCCCCCTTCTTTGTCATGTAATCAATAACTTCTTCAGCTGTATCACATACTGAACCCATTGCAATGATTACACGGTCTGCATCTTGTGCGCCGTAATAGTTAAACAGCTGATAGTCTCTTCCAGTCAGCTTGTTGATTTCTTCCATGTATCCTTCAACGATTTCAGGAACTGCAAGATAGTATCTGTTGGCAGCTTCTCTTCCCTGGAAATAGATATCAGGATTCTGTGCTGTACCTCTGGTTACAGGTCTTTCAGAATTTAATGATCTGTTTCTGAATTCAGCAACAGCTTCTTTGTCCAAAAGATTCTCAAGCTCGTCATATTCAATAACTTCAACCTTCTGAATTTCAGATGATGTTCTGAATCCGTCGAAGAAGTTAAGGAATGGTACTCTGCTCTTTATTGAAGCAAGATGGGCAATACCTGCAAGGTCCATGACTTCCTGTACATTTGATTCTGCAAGCATTGCAAAACCAGACTGTCTTGTAGCCATAACGTCCTGATGATCTCCAAAAATTGAAAGCGCATGTGCAGCAATTGCTCTAGCACTGACGTGGAAAACGCCTGGAAGAAGTTCTCCCGCGATCTTGTACATGTTTGGAAGCATAAGCAGTAGTCCCTGTGATGCTGTGTATGTAGTAGTGAGTGCTCCACCTTGAAGTGATCCGTGGACTGCACCAGCAGCACCAGCTTCGGATTGCATTTCAACAACCTTTACAGGCTGTCCGAAAATGTTCTTAACACCTTTAGATGCCCACTCATCAACATTTTCACCCATAGTTGTTGAAGGTGTGATTGGATAGATAGCTGATACATCTGTAAATGCATACGAGATGTAGGATGCAGCCATATTACCATCCATTGTTTTAGTTTTTCTCATGTCTATACCTCTCCTTAATATATATATTTCCTAGAAACCGGCCTAAAGATTTCTAAAATATAACTACGTTTCCGTTTGTTATAATTGCGCATGAATTTGAGTATAGTTAATAAATTATCATTAGCTATACTCAAACGACACAACATTATTATACAATATTTGGTAAGTTTTTACCAATGAAAAATGCTATATATTTCGCATTTCATTATATTTACTGTTTTTTTATGATGTTCTCCATGCCACTAATAATATCATCGGAGCTTTCCCGTTGGAAATCAATGGTTTCGATGTATTTGATCAATGCTTCTTTTTTCCTCAGATTTGTTAATGCGGCTTCGATTGTTTTCTTTTCTAGCTCAAATTCAGTCGTTTTTGGTACAAGCTTGACATAATCTTTGATTGGAACAATATCACCATCTTTGGCGATTCTGACATTATATCCGTCATTAGCGAGGAGTTCTCTCAGTGCTTCAGAAGCTTCTGGATCGCCATGAGTCAGAAAAATTTCTTTCGGACCCTTTCTAATCGCTTTCACCCAATTGTATAATCCCTTTCTGTCCGCATGTCCGGAAAGTCCTGAAAAACTATAAATCTTTGCATTTACGGCAATTTCCTCCCCAAAAAGTGTCACATGCTTTATGCCATCCTGAATAATCCGGCCTAAAGACCCCTCTGCCTGATATCCTACAAATACAACGCTGCACTCACTCCTCCACAGGTTGTGTTTGAGATGGTGTCTTATTCTACCAGCTGTAGCCATACCGGATGCGCTGATGATCACACAGCCTTTCTGTGTCCTGTTAAGCTTCATTGAATCTTCTACAGATTCCGTGAAAAACAGGTTTCTGAATTCCAGCACATGATCTCCTTTTTTCATTTTCTCCTGGCTTTCAGCATCGAAATAACTGGAATATTCTTTAAAAATCGCTGTAGACTTTGATGCTAGCGGAGAATCCACATAGACCTTTATGCCTCTTTCGAGTTTACCAGCTTCCTGGAACTCATTTAGTATATATAGGAGTTCCTGTGTTCTTCCAACAGCAAAGGATGGAATAATGACATTACCTCCTCTTCTGTAGGTATCATTGATGATTTTTATGAGTTCTTCGTGCTCTACGAGTATATCGGGATGAAGCCTATTGCCATAGGTAGACTCCATGATCAGAAAATCCGCTTCCGTTACTTCAACAGGTTCTTTCATAAGCGGAATACCCTGGTTACCCAAGTCTCCGGAATAGACCAGTTTTATTTTACGCTCCTCTTCCTGAATGAACATCTCTGTAATCGCAGCACCAAGCATATGGCCGGCTTCAAGAAAGTTCATTTTGAACCCCTCAAAGAGTTCGGTAGGATGATTGAAGTCAATAGCTTCAAGAAGTGTCAGAGCGCCTTCTGCATCTTTTGCAGTATAGAGCGGTTCAATGGGACCCAGGCCTTTTCGTTGTCTCTTTTTATTCTCCCATTCAGCGTCCTGCTCATGGATAAAAGCTGAATCCATCAAAAGGATCCTGCAAAGTGCAACAGCTGGAGGTGTAGCGATGATCCTTCCTCTGAATCCCCTTTTGTAAAGTAAAGGAATGCGTCCGCTATGGTCGATATGTGCATGAGAAAGAATCAGATAGTCAATAGTTGATGGAATGTAAGCAAAAACATCATTTCCTCTGTCTTTTTCATCTCTGCCCTGATATAAACCACAATCCAGCAGCACTCTCTTGTCTTTGACTCTTAATAAATGACTGGATCCTGTAACGGTTCCTGCACCACCCGAAAATTCTATTCTCATAAACGGTCCTCCTTATTAATTGTTAATACTATTATATCAATAATTATCAGACTTTTTTGTTTATTTTTTAGTCTGCTCACAAATTAACACAATATCTTCTGTTGAATTTATAGTACAGAATTGCATGTTAATAGATTTAAAAACAGAAAAAACATGGTTTCCCATGCTTTTTCGCAGCTATAACTGTACTAATTTTTGTTTTTAATTAATTATGAATACGTTTCAATCAGCTCGATGATTCGATCAGTAGCGTCACTGATTTCTGACTTATCCATATGATCGATAAATCTTTCCCGATCTTTATGTAGTTCATCGATACTCATTTTAAGTGAGATAGTTGTCAGTTCCTCTTCTTTTAAAACCATAGAAAAACCGCTTTTATAGAAACTATCCGCATTTTCGATCTGATCCCCTCTGCTGGCTCCCCTGGAAAGAGGAATCAGTAGATTGGGCTTTCGCAGTGCCAGAAACTCAAATATGGAATTTGATCCCGCTCTTGAAACAATAAGGTCAGCAGCTGTTAAAATATCCTTCATCTCATCAACCATATATTCATACTGCTTGTATCCCTTCGTCTCCATTAAACTATCATCCAGATTCTTTTTGCCACAAAGATGAATGATATTAAAAGTATCTAAGAGCTCCGGAAGGATTTTTCTTAACGTCTCATTGATCTTCACCGATCCGATACTTCCTCCCATGACCAGAAGTACAGGTTTGTCATCTGTGAATCCCGCTGCCGCCTTTGCTTCTTCTGCGTTTCCTTGATAAAGGTCTTCTCTGATAGGACTTCCCACAAGAATCGCCTTTTCCCCGATTTTAGGGATTGTATCAGGAAATGTTACAAGCAGCTTGTCAACAAAACGAGATGCAAGTCTGTTTGCAAGGCCTGGTGTCAGGTCTGATTCATGTGCTAGAACAGGGATTTTCAGGAAACTGGCCGCTGCAACTACGGGCACACTGACAAATCCTCCCTTGGAAAAGACAATGTCAGGTTTTTCCTTTCTTAAGATGTTCAGAGCCTGAAAAAAACCGACACCGACTTTGAAAGGGTCTGTAAAATTCTTCACATCAAAATACCGTCGTAATTTTCCTGAAGAGATCCCAAAATAAGGAATCTCATTTTTTTCTATGATGTCTTTTTCTATACCATATTTTGAACCGATGTATTTAATTTCATAGCTAAGCTGGCGAAGTTTCGGCATAAGCGCAAGATTCGGATTTACGTGCCCTGCAGTGCCTCCACCAGTCATTATAATCTTTTTCATTGTTTCATATCCTCTCTACTTCAGGTGTTCATGATGGAGTAAACTGCTCACTCACATCTATTTCTTATATTTGGAACATCTCTATTATACCAAAGATTCTCTTGTGAATTCACAATTATTTCTCTATGTAAATGTATACACCTGAAATCAGGGCATTCTCTTTTCGTTTTCTTTGCTATAATAGTCTCATCAGTAAGGAAAGTCAGGTGAGCTATCATAAAACTTGTAGAAATATCAGCAATAGATGAAATGCAGTTTAAAGAGTATATAGATTCCTGGCGTAAAGAGAATGAGCGTATTTCGCCCTCTTCCTGTGAAATCAGCAGTCTTACTTTTCGTGAATGGAAAGAATCACAGTTGGCCATGACTAAAGAAGAGATTCTGCCTCAAGGAATGGTTCGTGCAGATACCCTTTTTCTGGTGGAAAACAACGGATATATCCTTGGAGCGATCAATCTCAGATATGTAATGACTGAGGATCTTCTGAAATTCGGAGGTCATTTGAGTTTTGGCATAAGACCGGAAGAAAGAAAAAAAGGCTATGCCTTCATCATGATCAAGCTTGCACTCAACATTCTGAGGACCAACGGGATCACAAAAGCCCTTGTCACCATCACAAGAGACAATAAAGCAGCCCAGCGAACCATCCGTAAAATAGGCGGGAAACTGGAAAATGCATATGAATTGCAAGGGAATGTCATTGACCGTTACTGGATTAGTCTCTAATGCTGCAAAATAGAATAGAATTTAAGAGAAGACTTTCAGTAGGCTGAAAGTCTTCTCTTTTTTTGTGTGCCCGGCATGGGTGCAATCTAACGGGTGAAAGTCCCGAGTGCGGGC
>CAZXUT010000045.1:0-27367 GCA_964643785.1 uncultured Proteiniclasticum sp. | reverse complement strand
GGTTATCAGAACAATCTATTCGATTTTATAGGGTCTTAATTCCTAAACTCAGGAAATAAAATCAGATAAAAGCGAGGCCATCAGTTCAGAGATTCTGAACTGATGGCCTCTTTAATTTTTTCAGATTACGCTCTGAGAATTACCAGAATGATTACCTGATACAAGAGCGTATTATCTGATTCTGATATATTTCCATTTGTTTGTTTTAAATCTGCCATAAACAAAGAGATATCTGATGAACTGATCTACCAGAACTGCAGACCATGCCCCCATGAGTCCGAATCCCATTACATTGACAAAGATATGAGCCAAGAGGACTCTGAATCCGAATACGCCTGTAAAAGTTGCTACAAGGGGCCATAGTGTATCCCCTGCTCCACGAAGTGCTCCAGCCAGGATCAGCTGCGAAGACTGGAAAGGCTGGACAAGAGCGATGATTTTCAATGCCATCGATGAATTTTCAATAATGATGGGATCATTGGTATAAAGACCTACGATCTGTGGCCCAAAGAAGAATAGAATGACTGCCATAAATGTGGAAATTATAGAACCTATTTTGCGGGTTTCTTTGGCATACTCCTCTGCACCCTTGAGGTTCTGCGCTCCCAGTGAACGTCCTACCATGGAAGAAGCTGCGATTCCGAACGCTTGTCCAGGCTGGAAGGAAAGTCCTAATATGCTCAGTGCGATCTGATGAGAAGCATAGACAACGGTGCCTAAGCCTGCTACTATTCTTACAAACATAAGCACCCCGATTCTAAGGGCTAAAGATTCCAAAGAGGCAGGTATTCCGACTCTGATGAGATTTTGTATGACGGTCTTGTTATACTTGAACTTCTTTCTGAAATCAACCTTCAAAGGACTCTCTTTTCGGGTGATATACCGGATCATCATAAAACTTGCAATCATGTGGGAAAAAGCAGTTGAAACAGCTGCTCCTGTTACGCCAAGAACCGGAAAAAACAGCAGTCCGTAAATAAGCACTGCATTACCGACTACATTCAAGGAATTTACTCTTATGTTGATTCTCATCGGTGCCTTTGTCTCGCCGATTCCTCTTAAGGCTGCAGTGATAGACATATTAAAGCTTTGAAAGAGATACCCGATCATGATGATTTTGAAATATATTCTTCCAGCTGCAATGGTATCTGACTGTGCACCCATAAACATCATGATCTCATCTGTAAAAACGAGACCGAATGTGGCTAGAGGTATAGCAAGCATGAATAAATTCAGTAGGATCACATGTTTCAGAACAGAATCCACTTTCTGATCCTGCTTTGCGCCTACGTAGCGTGCAATCATTGCCATACCACCCACATTAAGCGCTTGAGCCAGGGACAACCCAATGAACATAGGCTGATTGGTAATTCCTACCGCAGCGACAGATGCCGCTGCCAGTGCCTTATCTGCAATCCAGCCGAGCATCATCATGTCCACCATACCAAAAAGCGAACCCAAGACGAGTTCAGTCAATATGGGCCAAGCAAGATGCAGTACATCATACCTGACAGGGTTTTTCACAAAAGAAAAGAAATCCTTCTTTCCTTTTGCCTTTTCATTTTCTTCTTCCAGCTTTTCTTTCTCTTCCATCATCTATATATCCTCACATCTTCAAATACTACTCTTACTTCCATTCAAAATCTAAATTACATTATAGCACAATAGAAATTGAATACTGACAGACGCAGTACACATGATTTAAGGAAGCGTCAGATTTATAGGATGATTCAGTGCCCTATGATTCAGTGTTTCATTCGGATCCTAAAGCAGCAGAAAATCAGATTTTGTTTTTATCGCAAAATAAATGACCGATGATTCACATCGGTCATTTATTCTAATAATCGTATTCTCTGTAATTTTCGCTGATTCTGATCTGGAGTTTCTGATCTTCCTGAAGTTTCTTGTAAGATACAAGAAATTCATTCAATTCGTTGTCTGAAAGATCCACCTGCTTTTCTGATGTAATGATCACGATGGTCTTGTTCAGAAAAATTGACAATTCATTCAGTTCATTCCGGATTTCATAATAAAACCCCGTATACTCTGTCAGCTTCCCTTTGTACTTATCCATGAATCCAAGCTGCTTTCGGTACTTCTGATACTCCTCATTATTTGTCAAATTATATTGGGACTGAATATCTTCCATGGATACTCCATAGCGTTCCATAAGTTTGGTCTGGATCTCCATGAACTTCTCGTAGGAGATGTTATTCTTCTCCATATACTCCATAATCGATTTATTGATCGAAGCGATGCTCTGCTTTCCTGTCCCCATCTGCCCATATAAACTAAAGATATAGGCTTCAAAATCATCTATGTCTTTATCTCTGACTTTATTCTTAAGATCGTTGAAATCAATGACGTCACTCAATGTTTATTCCTCCTCGAGGCTCCTCAGGTAATCCAGAAGGTCAGATTTCTGAACACGGTTTACACCACTATGTTCGATATCAAAACCTGGATCAATCTTTACACCGTATTCTCTCTCCATGACTTCAATCACTCTTGGCTTACAGAATTCTCCCTGACACCATCCCATACCGGCACGAGTTCTTCTCTTCACGCCATCTACAGTTTTCACTTCAATGCCACGATGAAGTGCATCTACAATTTCATCTTCTCTTACCTGCTCACAGCGGCAGACTATTCGATCTTTGCTTCCAAGAGGCAGCTCGATGAATTTCTTGACTTCTTTCAGCGGTTTTAAAGGCTTCTTCGTATGGACAGGTTTCCTGTAAGGATCGAAATCCTTGTTCTCTTCCCATTCTAAGCCTGTATCCTTAAGAATACCTATAACCATTTCAGCAATGGCTGGTGAGGATGTGAGTCCAGGTGACTGAATACCTGCAACATTAATGAATCCCTTTACCGTTGACTCCTCTATAATGAAATCATCTGTTGAGCTTCTGGCACGGATGCCAGTGAAGCTTCTGATGAACTGCATTGGATTGATTTTTCCATATAATGCCTTTGTCTGTTCGAAAATGCTTGCAATACGTTCAATGTGTGTTGATGTATCGTCACGATCCACATCATCATTGGCATCGGGACCGATCAGCAGATTACCATGGTATGTGGATGCAACCAGTACCCCTTTCCCAAACTTTGTCGGCAACTGGAATATCACTGTATTTATAGGATCACCCGTACCTCTTGTGAAGAGTATATACTCACCTGATCTTGGAAGAATCTTGAAGTTGTCTACACCCACCATATTGGAAATTATGTCTGAATAAACACCTGCAGCGTTGACCACATATCTGCCTTCATATTCGCCCTTATCGGTTTTGACCTTGAAAATATCATCCGTTTTTTCGATCGCGGTGACTTCATTCTCCAGTGCTAATGTCACACCGTTCTTTATGGCATTTTCAGCCATGGCAATGGCCATTTCATAAGGAGAACATATACCTGCTCCCTTACAATAAAGTGCCCATTTCACATCATCCGTCAGTTCAGGTTCAATCTTTCTGATTTCTTCTGGCCCGATGATTTCCAGATCATCCAGCCCATTCTTTATTCCATTTGCCATGAGCTTTTCAAGAGGCTCTTTATCGTCATCTGTGGTGATGACAAGCGATCCGGTTTCTTCAAATCCGAAATTCAGCTGGCGATCAAGCTCTTTGAATTGGATTCTGCCTTTATAGCATAATCTACCTTTTAATGCTTCATATTTTTCTGCATAGCCACCATGCACAATTGCGCTATTGGCTTTTGTCGCCCCCATAGATACATCAATCCCTTTTTCCAGTATCAGGACCTTTGCCTTGGATTTTGATAATTCGCGTGCAATACTGGTACCGACTATTCCGGCACCGATGATAATTACATCATACATAAACTCAGTTCCTCCTTCATTCAAATATTTACATCTCAAACCATGTAAACATTTACGGTTTGATTAATTATAACAAATTAACACAACTCTGGATATTTTTTATACAAAAAATGTGGGTGTCAACCCACATTTTAATGTTTACATATCTCTTGTTGCTACGATATCCGCACCAGTTCCAAGAACGTTTTTTATTAATACTGTTCCTACTTTAATCGGTGCAGTGACTTCAATTGCTTCAAGTTCTTTCATTATATCGAAGTTCATTCCTTTTGGAATGTCTGTGGAAGTTTTTACTGGCAGTCTCTTATGAATACCACCCTTGATCTTCACAGTTGAGGTTATTACTCTGGTTGGATTTGTCAATTCCTTCTTGGCATATGGAACACCTCTGTTGCATCCATTGCCCATCACGATGATTTCACCGTCTGGTCTTTCATCTACCTGGAGCCTACATCCTACAGGACATACTATACAAATCATTTCTCTCATCTTAAACCACCTCTTCCAAAGCGATGATCAGGAGTCCATTCGCCTTATCAAGATCCGCTCTCTTCAATTTGATTTTTTCCATTTCTCCTGGAGCTACAACTGGTCTTCTCAGTTTCTTGATCAGTTCACCTTCATTATTTCTCACTGTAATATTTACATTCTTGAATACGTTGGATACTCTGAACATGATTTCCTGAGATTCTACTATGTTATCCAGTCTGACCCTCTGCGGAACTGTATAATTTACACGGTCTCCGTTCTTGATTTCTGTTACGATCTGACCTTCTTTTAGTTCATTTTTGATGAATTTAGCAGCACTTCTACCAGCTTTCTGTCCTTCTTCACTGACAAAATCAACCAGATCATGTACATGAACAACATTACCACAGGCGAAGATTCCCTTCACGTTGGTTTCCATGGCTTCATTTACAATAGGACCTGAGGTTCTTGTATCAATAGCAATTCCTGCATTCTTCGTAATTTCATTTTCAGGAATCAGACCTACTGAAAGAAGTAATGTGTCGCATTCTAGTGTCTGTTCTGTTCCAGGAATCGGATTTCTGTTTTCATCCACTTTCTGAATCACAACAGCTTCAAGTCTGTGTTTTCCGATTATTTCAGTAATTGTATGTGCTAGAAGCAGAGGAATCTCATAGTCATCCAGACACTGTACAATATTTCTGTTCAGTCCGTTTGAATAAGGCATCAGCTCGACGCAAGCCTTGACTTCGGCTCCTTCAAGTGTCATTCTTCTAGCCATGATGAGACCGATGTCTCCTGAGCCTAGAATGACCACTTTCTTACCTACCATATAGCCTTCCATGTTGACATATCTTTGAGCAGTACCTGCTGTGAATATGCCTGAAGGTCTTTCTCCAGGTATCTGGATTGCTCCTCTGGTTCTTTCTCTGCAACCCATGGCAAGAATAATCGCTCTTGTATCAATACTTAAGTATCCTTCTTTTGTATTGATGGCTTCCACGTGTTTCACGTCACCACCATTAGACATGGAAAGAACCATGGTATCCAGCTTGTAGTCCACTTTTGTGGAATTCATCATCTCGATATATCGACCCGCATATTCCGGACCTGTCAGTTCTTCTTTGAATGAATGAATTCCAAATCCATTATGGATACACTGGTTAAGAATACCACCTAACTCCTTATCTCTTTCAAGAATAAGAATACTTTCTATTCCTCTGTTATAAGCTTCATATGCTGCTGAAAGTCCTGCAGGACCTCCTCCGATTACGACCAAATCATACTTCATCTTATTCTTCACCCCTATTCTTCGTTTCGCCGACCAGTATATAAGAACCCTTTGTATCCTGCATGACATCTTCCAATGGAATATCAAGTTCTCTTGAAATAATCTCCAGAACTCTTGGTCCGCAGAATCCACCCTGACATCTGCCCATACCAGGTCTGACTCTTCTCTTGATTCCATCAACAGTGAGTGCACCTACCGGTCTATGGATTGCTTCAACAATTTCACCTTCTGTGATGTTTTCACATCTGCAGATGACTCTTCCGAATTTAGGGTCTTCTTTGATCTTTTTCATCTTATCTTCAGGTGATAGGCTCATGAAACGAGTCTGTCTTCTAATAGGATTGAAGTTTCCCTTCTTCTCCAGTTCCAGTCCGATATTTTTGAGGATTTCAACTGCTTCTTCAGCAATTGCTGGAGCAGAGGTTAAACCTGGTGATTTAATACCAGCAAGATTGATTAGTCCTTTTACTGACTTGGATTCTTCAATAATGAAATCCGCACGATCTGACTGTGCTCTTAAACCAGCAAAGTTACGAATACTTTCTCTATAATTAATTCCCTTGATTGATTTATCTGCAGTATCTCTGATATAATCCATTCTTTCTTTTGTTGTTCCGACTTCATCTTTTTCCACACCATCTTCAGCATCAGGTCCGATCAGAAGGTTTCCGTGAACTGTAGGTGAAACTAGAATTCCTTTTCCAAGTTCTGTCGGACATTGGAAAATAACATGATTTGCAAGCGGTCCCTGACTCTTGTCAAGTACGAAGTATTGTCCTCTTCTAGGCTTGATCTTGAATTCCTGCTCTCCAATCATATTCATGATTGCATCACTGTAGATTCCCGCTGCATTGATGATGTATTTGGTTTTGATTGGTTCAAGTTCAGGGTGTGCTGTATAGATTGTGAAAATACCTTCTTCTTTCTTAATGTCAACTACTTCGGTATCCAGGAGTAATTCAACACCATTCACAACTGCATTCTCAGTTAAAGCGATGGTGAACTCCCATGGTCCTACAATTCCCGCACTTGGCGAATAGAGTGCTCCAACAGCGGTATCTCCGATATTAGGCTCCATCTTCAGGAGTTCTTCTCTGTTTAGAATCTTCTGGTCTGGTACACCATTTGCATTTCCCCTATGGAATAGCATATTCACATGATCCATTTCTTCTTCAGAGAAGGCAACCACCAAAGAACCGATTTGCTTATACGGAACATCAAGTTCCTTTGAATAGACTTCAGTCAGATGACAACCCCTGACATTAAGTCTTGCCATGACTGTTCCTTCTTCCGGATCATACCCGGCGTGAACGATTGCACTGTTTGCTTTTGTCGCACCTTCAGATACATCATTCTCCTTTTCAATTAAACACACTTTGAGATCATACCTTGATAATTCTCTTGCCACTGATGCTCCAACAATACCAGCACCAATGATTGCTACATCGTACATAAAATTTCCCTCCTAACACAAAAAGAGCAATACAACGAGACCTGCCTACTGCAGGTGTCTTTGCTTACTCTTATACTCTCAGCATACTATTTACTTTTATATTGTAATTTTAACACTATATAGTATTCTTGTAAACCTTGACATTAAAGTTTCCAGATACCAGTGTCAGTGGAAGATATAGCTGTTGCTCCAGCTGATAACGCCGAAATAACATCTTCCTTGTCTGAAATCAGCCCCCCTGCAATGAGTGGGACATTGGAGATGTTTGATAACATCTTGATGATCTTATACATTCCTCCGGGAAGCACTTCATATGTATCCGCATGGCCTGCTTCTATGTATTTGATTACATTTCTCAAGGAAAGGGAATCTATAAGAAAGAATCTTTGTACGGTGATCAGCCCTAAATCTTTAGCTGCGCTGATGATATTGGCTTTCGTGCTGATGATCCCGTCCGCAAGTGTGTTGTATCTGATGAATTTCGCTGCAATTTCTTTACTGCCTAATCCTTCAATCAAATCCACATGTACGATGGCAATCTTACTTCTTGCTTTTACTTTCTTCACGATTTGTGCGATATCTGTGATATTGCCAAAAAGGATGAAAACTACTTTGCTTTCCGTATTCAGTGCCAGATCCAAGCCATTATAATCTTTAACAGCCGTAACCACCGGATAGTTTTCCAATGCATTGTAAAACTCTTCTTTCATTCATTACCTCCTTATCAGTGTCACATACAATTATACATAATCCAGATAACTTGTAAACCAATACAACATTATTATTTATTTTCATTCAATATAACAGGTAATTGTGATACTAATCTCATAATTTAACCCTGCTGATTTTATTACTGTCATAAAATCAGCAGGGTTAATTCCAGATATGCAATTTTCTAAATGGTATAGAGGTCTACCTTTCTTCCATACTTTTCCAGCAAGCTTTTCAATCTGTTTATCTGATTAACTTTATAGTTATAATTGTATGAAAAACCTGGTTGCTGATGTGCCGGATTAACTGCTGTTCCCATCCATAATTTGACTTCCGTGGCTTCATCCAGAATCAGTCTGCATAGCCTTGCAGCTGAATCCGATGAAGTCAGGCGCCTTAAGATCTCCACACTCTTTTTCTCATCGGACAGATCTTCCAGCATTTTAATGACCTCACCAAGTGTCAAAACCCCTTCAGTGACCATGTCTGCGCCTTCCATTACGGCAGATGGTGGGAACTTTGAAGTAAGCTCTTTAAGATCAACATGAAGTGGAATCTGAAGCTCTCTGGAGATGATATTGGCAGTGGTTCCTCCAGAAATCACTTTAATGCCTTCAGACTCTATAAATGATTTAACAAACACAGCATCATCTTCAGGATGGATCGGTGGCCCTGTGAAAAGATTCAGCACCCTCTTTTCCTTCATGGATAAGCAAAGAACACTGGCATCATCTCCTGGTTTAAGATCATACAACACACTCGTATAACCGAGAATCTCGTGAGCCAGCATCCCGGTAGCTTCCTTTTTGAAGGACAGCTCCTCGATATATTCTTCAATGTTTTCCCATTTCCACCCGAAGTTCAATAAGTTTCCGACGCCCGCATGAACAACTCCATCACTGATAACAGTGAGATAGTCACCAGGCAACATCCTGATTTCAGATTCATAAATGGTCTTTCCATGGATGAGTCTTTTGGATTTCTGAGGCATACTGAGTTTACCATCAGCAAAATAGAAATAGGAGGGATTGTCGAATTCCACAATGTTTACCTTTCCACTGT
Organism: uncultured Proteiniclasticum sp.; assembly: GCA_964643785.1. Lineage (GTDB taxonomy): Bacteria > Bacillota > Clostridia > Clostridiales > Clostridiaceae > Proteiniclasticum. The sequence continues at coordinate 18,541 of CAZXUT010000045.1, read as the reverse complement.
CTTCAGCCATGATGATGGTGAAAGTGGAATACGCCATTTTTCTTACCGAGCAGACAGGGAGTGTTCTCGTTATGGTTTCTATGGTGTCTTCCAGTGTCGCATCTTCCTTCAGCATAGTAACGGCGATCTTGGCTGTAAGAGTGGCTAATATATTGGCTTTTACTCCACTTCCCAACCCATCGGATAATACGAGTATTTTCCTGTTTCCATTCTCTGCAATTTCTATATGATCTCCGCAGAGCTCTTCTCCATATTTGTTCAATGAAAGATGTGTTATATCCATGTAATAGCTCATCTAGTTCCCTTCTTCCTGAACAAGTTCTTTGAGTTTATTCAATGCGATTTTTGTTTCTGCAGTTGTTTCACCCAGAAGGCTGGCAATTTCATGAGCGACTCTCATCTGCTTTTCGATCACCTTATTTGTAATGGCTATGGTATTCTCTTTCATGACCTGAAGCTCTTTTCTTCTATTCTCCTCATCGGTTATATCAGACATGATTACAAGAATCTGATTGTCTTTGGGAAGGAAAATGATACTCTGCATGACAACAAGACCTTCATTTTTGTAAAAAATACGTCTGTTCAGATCATTTTGCCCGGTTTTTTTCACTTCACTAAAACCTTTGTCCTCAAGCAGATACTGGATAGGCATCTTTCTGACATCGTCAGCCTGAGTATTGAAGGTCATCTCCGCAGAAGGATTGATCTGAATAATACACAGCTCTTCATCCAGAATGAAAATCATATTCGGAGAATTATAAAAAATAATATCACTCATATGCTCTGCTCGTGTTCTCATGAAAGGCATACACATCTCAACATCTGACATTCCTTCAAGAACAGCTCTCGCTTTTTCTCTGCAGCTGTCGTAACCGCATGCACCGCAGTCCAGTTCATCTTTAGGTTTTCTTTTCCCCATTCGTCCAAGTGTCATCACAATCTCTTCTTCAGTAAACAGATTCTTCCTGATCGGATTTCTCATATACGTTGCAGATAAATCAATTCCTTCAAAGGACAACTTATCTGTCTCTAAAGGCCATCCTTCTTTTACATGTCTTTTCACCAGCTGCTTTCTTTGAAATGTGCTGATGGCTTTTTTCGGAATACAAGGACCTGAAATGCAGGATTCATGACAGGCATTGAGCTCAAAAAACGCGGGACTTAGAGTACCCGCACAGAGCTCTTCCAGAACTTCTTTCACCTGACCTATACCTTCAACATGAAGAAGATCATAACCGCGTTTCTTCAAAGTTCCTTCAAGTCCTTCTCCGATACCTCCTTTCAGAGGATAACTTTTTCCCGATAGATTGCCAGCGATTTCCGGAATATATGGGCTTAAAATTTCTGGGTCAAGATCTTTTTCCTGTAACATATGATTGATTTCTTCCATGGTAATGACTGCATCGATTGCTCCTTCATTCCCGCAGGTCAGAGGCTCACACTTCTTGCTGAGACACGGGCTGATGAAAACTGTATACTGCTCTTTGTTTTCTGCTTTTATAGCTTTCCCTGTAGCAAGCATCGGAGATACAACCGGAATAAGATAATCTGTAAGTTCCTCGTAATATCGCCTGATAATCAGGTTAACAGTTGGGCAGCAGCTCGAGATGGCATAATCAGGATTTTCATCTTCTATATATCTTTCGTAAGCCTTCGTCACTTCATCTGCACCTGAGGATACTTCCACCACTTTTGAAAAACCCAATTCCTTCAATCCATGAATGAATCCACCTTTATTCCTATAGAATCCTGAGAATGATGGTGCAATCAGTGCAACCACTTTTTTCCCGGAAGAAAGAGCTTCATTCAGTTTATAAAGATCACTCTGTATATCCCTGGCATTTTGTGGACATGCCAGAAAACACTGTCCACATGCAATGCATCTTGTGTCGTCGATAATGGCCTGGTGATCCTGAAATCGGATCGCTTTAACAGGACATGCTCTGACACATCGATAACAGTTCTTGCAGTTTGCTTGTTTGAAATTAATCAGCTGCATTTTGCCTTCCCTCCCAATGCTTATTTAATACATCTTCTGCATTTTCGAGCGAAAGAGAAACCACTTTTCCATCGATTTTCGCACTGACACCAGTGGTGCAATGACCAAGACAGAAACTTCCTTTCAACTGAATTTCATCAGAAAGACCATTGTCGTTTATATATTTCTCCATTACTTCCACTACCTGATGGGAGCCCTTGAGATGACAAGAACTTCCGACACAGATCTCTACTTCCATATAGCTCACCTCAATCAAAATTTCGACTTCAAATCAGCTCAAAGAGCCAATTAAACACAACAGTAGAAGTATAACATTTAGTTAAAATATTAACAACCTATGTCTTAACTCATGGTCTTACCAAAGCAATAAAATCTGAACATATTTAACAAATCACCTTGACAAATATCCATTTTATAATTATTATTATATTATAACAATTATTAATTAGCACCGCACATGCTTATTAATCATTATCAATTACAATTACAGAAAAGAGGAGCCGATGGCTCCTCTTTTCTGTCTCAACATCATTCTGTTCACTTTACTTTTCATTGCTTTTAAATAACTCCTTGCTGACTTCTTCACTGCTTTTATTCAAGGTTAACATCACATCTCGTTTAGGATATGGAATTTCGATTCCATTTTTCTCAAATTCAATGATCACACCTTCATTCAATCCATAGGATACCGGAAAATAATCTTCTCTCTTCACCCAAACCTTAAGGTCAAAGTCTATTGAATTATCTCCATGATTGATCACGCCAAGAATCACACCACGTTCGTCTAAAATCATTTCATTCTTCAGTACTAGACCCATAAGCACTTCTTTCACTTTTAGAACATCTGTACCATATGCTACAGAATAAATCATATCTATTCTTCTAAAAGGCTCAATACTGTAATTTGTAATATGAGATGTGAACAGCTGCCCATTAGGCACCATCACTCGTTTGTTGTCTATTGTATTCATCGATGTATAAAGCAACTGAATAGACAATACTGTTCCAGATACATCTGAAGTCTGTATATAATCTCCTACACTGAACGGCCTGAAAATGAGCAGCAGCATACCTGCTGCAAAATTAGAAAGACTATCCTTCAGCGCAAGACCAACAGCTAATCCAGCTGCAGACAACATGGCAATAAACGTTGTTGGAGGAACTCCGATGATCGTTGTAGCAGTAATAAGAACAATAAGTTTCAGAAAAAATCCTGAAAGCGTTAATATAAAACCATGGACCGAAACATCAAGCTTGCTCTTGAACAATGACTTTTCAATGAGTCTTAGAAGATATTTTGCCAGCCACCATCCGACAACAAGCACTACTACAAAACCTAAAATCTTAAACACATACTCCACAAGTAATTCATTAAACTTCTCAAAAAAACCCATAAACCCTCCAAAACACAGATATAGTGCCTAATAGAGTTCATTCGAACTTTTGTAGGCACTATTTTACTGAAATTATTCTCCTCTATAACTGTCGTCTATTTCCTTCATCCTGTCCACTTTCGGTAAGGATCTTCCGCCTTGAAATTCACTCTTGAGATAAGCCAGAGTAAGCATTTCTGCAACAGCTTTTCCAGTTGTAAGGCCTCCCATGGTGATGATATTTGCATCATTACTCTTTGCAGCCCTTTCAGCCTGATAGATATCAGTGACCTGTGCTGCTCTTATACCGTGAACCTTATTGGCTGTAATTGCGACACCGATTCCTGTTCCACAGATAATAATACCTCTGTCGAAATTCTTGTTTGCCACTTCTTTTGCCACTTTTTCTGCAATATTCGGATATAGTATTTTTTCATTTTCAAAAGAACCGAAGTCCTCATATTCATATCCATTGTCTTTCAACACGCTGATAATATGATTTTTCAGTTCAAAACCCATTTCGTCGCATCCTATTGCGATTTTCATAATTTTCCCTCCTTGACTTCTCTTACTGTACTGACAATTTCCTTGAAATTACTGATTTCATGACCAAATCGGCCGATAAAAAGTCCGTCTATATCATCAGATGAAACCAGTTCTTCTGCATTTTCTTTATTCGCTGAACCGCCATATATCAGCCTGATTTCTTCACTGACTGATTTCCCATATAGCATCCCTAAAATTTCTCGAATCATCTTCATTGACTGATGAACATACTGGGGGTCTGCAGGTTTATCTTTCCCTATAGCCCACTCAGGCTCATAGGCCAGTACAAGATTGATTAAAGAATCTTTTGGTATATCACGTAAAAGCTCTTCAATCTGTTCACTAAGTTCCTTCTTTCTGTCGGGGCTCTTATCCGTTTCTCCTACGCAGACAATGGGCATTAGACCATTTCGCAGCGTCAGTCTGATTTTTTTATTGATCATGTTATATTCTTCCTTGAAAATGGACTTTCTCTCCGCATGCCCAAGTTCTATGAGATGACAGCCCAGATCCATAGCACTTTCTATGGAAAACTCACCAGTCATGGCTCCGACTTCAAGAGGTGCTATATTCTGCACCCCATATAGAATGCTCGAACCTTCCAATGTTTTAGCCACCGGATAAATTGTCCCCATTGAAGGAATGAGAAAAACATCCACATCCTCTACATCACCTAACTGTTTTATGACTTCTTCCGCCAGTGATACAGCCTGGTCCATCTTATTCACATAGATTTTGAGACTCATACCGACAATCGGTCTTCTTTTCATCACATTCACCCGTTCTTGAGATTTCTCATAACTTCAAGCATTTCTTTGTAGATCAGGTAAGATGAATAGGAACCTGGATCTCTAAACCCTATCGCTCTTTCTCCAAGTCTCATGGCTCTGCCTTTCTTTGCAATAAGCGGTATGGTTCTGTCAGATCCTTCCTTCAGCTCCTGAACAAATTCTTCGAAGATTTCAAGTTCATCTTGACCTGAATCAACTTTTTCTTTCATCTTGTCAATTGCCGGTCTAAGTGCATCAACCATGGTTTTATCTCCAACCACTGCCTTTCCACGCATCTCAATTGATTTTATGCCATTTTCAATGAATCCGACCAGTTCATTGAATGATAATTCATTCTTTCCTTTCACATCATCCCCTGCCTTCATGAAAAGACTTCCATAAAGCGGGCCTGCTGCTCCTCCTACTTTGCCGAGTATGACCATCCCGACTTTTCTGCTGAAGCTTGATATATCTTCTGTTTCTTCATATATTTTATCTAGCTGCTTCTCTACTTCCCTGAAGCCAATGGACATATTGATGCCATGGTCTCCATCGCCAATATCTGAATCCAGCTGTGATAGAAAATCTCTGTTTTCTTCAAACATGGGAATCAGCCTTAAGATAAAATCCTTGAAAAACTCTTTATTAAACAACATTATTTTACCTCCTCAAAATGTACTTATAGCTTTATTATACACGCATTTTAACGCGTTTCCAAAATAATCACTTTTCTTAAAATCACTTTGTAATGTAAGAATATCCGCTACATCCCATGCAGCGGATATTCTTGCATTTATTTTTGCTTTTTTATCTGACGCTCATATATGGAGTATCTACTGGATAGTCCAGAAGTTCTTTGAGTTCATCGTCAACTTTGACGATGGTGATCCCCATACCGATCATATCCATGGAAGTTGCATAGTTTCCTACAAGTGCTTTGTAAACCTTGATTCCTTTTCCAGTAAGCACTTCTTCCAGATGATTATTGATAATGTACTGATCCATAAGAGGCAAACCACCAAGTCCATTTACCAGAGTATAGACTTCATCGCCTTCCTTCAGTTCGAAATCCTTGAAAATATGTTCCATGATTTCATCTACCACCTGATCTGCAGGTTCGATCTTTCCTCTTCTGACACCAGGTTCTCCATGAATACCCATTCCGATTTCCATGTCTCCATCTTCCATGTCGAAAATGGTTCCACCTTTTACTGGAATTGTGGATGAAGATAATGCGACACCCATTGATCTTGTGTTATCATTACATTTCTTTGCGGCTGCTACAACGCCATCAAGGTCCATGCCTTTGGCTGCTGCTGCTCCTGCTGCTTTAAAGACAAACAGGTCACCGGCAATACCTCTACGATCTTCTATGTTCTCAGATGAAACCACATCATCCGTTACCAGTACAGTTTCCACACGGATTCCATCTTCTGCGGCCATCTCAGCGCCCATATCGAAATTCATGACATCTCCAGCATAGTTTCCATAAAGATAGATGCATCCTTTACCCTGGTCTACAGCTTTTACTGCATTGTAGCAAGGTTCTGGTGAAGGAGATGTGTTGATATTCCCGATAACTGCTGCATCAGCAAAATTTTCTCCAACGTATCCTAGGAATAATGGTTCATGACCAGATCCACCTCCAATGATTACGCCTACTTTTCCGGAAGCTGGTTTAGTAGTAACTACAACTCTACCATCATCTTCAAGTAATTTTGCATAATCTGGATGTGCTTTAACATAGCCGGATAACATTTCTTCTACTACTTCGTACGGGTCATTAATCAGTCTTCTCATTATTTCTTCTCCTTCTCACGTTTATTATGGATAAGTCTTCATGTGAAGATACGTATTTCAGATAGGATTAAACACAATCTATCTGAAATATATCATTCATCATAAATACTTGTCTTGTATACCATTATTAAGTAAATCGAATCATTAATCATCAAGTTTATGTAAACCTTTTATTAATTATAATCATTCTCCCAATTCTTCTGTAAGCTTCTCAATCTCATCTATGATTTCACCAATATATGCGATGGTGTTTCTCAGCGGCTTATCCGTTGATATGTCCACTTTTGCCAAGGCTGCCAATTCCATAGGATCTTTCTGTCCACCCGTTTTGAGCACATTTTTCCAGTCTTCTACAGCAGGTTCTCCTTCACTCAGTATCCTCTTTGATACCTCTGTTGCGATGGTGAGTCCTGCACTATATGTATATGGATATAAACCCTTATAGTAATGTTGTTGGCGCATCCAGGTATTTTCAGCGCCTTCATTGATTTCCACTTCCTCACCCCAGAAGTTTTCTAGCGTTTCTCTAGTAAGCTCATTCAGCTTAGCTGCGTGGACACTGCCACCTGCATCAATGATCTTATACACCTCTCTCTGATAGTGGGCTTCCAGCATATGAGTGACAAAATTATGATAATAGGTTCTTGAAATCATAGAGGATAAGACCCATCTTCTGAATCTCTTCTCATCATTCTGTTTCAGAAGATAATTGGCCATGATCATTTCATTCATCGTTGATGGTGCTTCAATGAAATAGAGTGAAGGCCTTGAATCGAATATGTTCTGATTCTCCTGTGACAGATAAAAATGTCCTGCATGTCCCAGTTCATGGGCAAGTACAAAGACTTCCCTCATTCTTTCGGTCCAGCTGATCAGGATAAACGGATGTCTTCCATAAGGACTGGAACAGAATGCTCCAGTGGACTTTCCTTTGTTCTGCACAAAATCAATCCATCTCTCCTTGAAAGAACGGTCGATCATCTCAACATAATCTTCTCCCATGATTTTAAGTCCGTCCATGACATAAGCCTTGGATTCTTCTACTGTAATAGGAGGCTCATAGCTTGGGTCAACCGAAAGCTTCAGATCATTAAAGGTCATTTTATCGATCCCATGGATTTTTTTAAGTAGTCTTGCGTATTTTCTCATATGAGGTGCCAGCTCACTGTAAATCACATCGACCTGACGGTCATACATTTCTCTGGTCACTTTCTGATCAAAGAGCAGATAATCAATGACACTATCAAATCCCTTAAGATCAGCCATGGCTTTCTCTTTCTGAACTTGTGTCTGATATACCCCAGCCACGGTGTTCTCATAGTCCTTCAGTTTATTCGAAAAAGCTTCGAATGCTTTCCGTCTTACTTTTATGTCATTATCATAGTCATAATGATTTTCAAACAGGACAAAGCTCAAGGGGTAGGTTTTTCCATCCACATCAAAGGTTCCAAAATCCATGTCCTGAAGTTTCGCTTTGTTGTAGATGGACATGGGTGAATTCATCACCGATGAAAGTGAAGCCAGTGCTTTTTCCACCTCAATGCTTAATGCATAAGGCTTCCCTCGTAAAAGATCTTCAAGAAAATGTCTGTTCTCCTCACTTTCTTCCATGGCTTTTTCAATTACTGCCTCATCATTCTCCAGGATCTCCCCTTCCACGAAAGACAGTTTACTCATGACTTTTGATAAAAGGTTCGCAGCTTTCATGCTTTTAGACTGATTCTCGTTGTTTGTCATATCAACACTGACAGCCAGAAATCTATAACTTGAAATCAGCCCGCTCAATACGTTGACTTTTCTGAGTTCATTAAGACATTCATTGATGTTGGATACATTAATAAGATTTCCCTTATACTGATCTACAATTTTATCTGTCAGATCAGTCAATTCCTTCACTGCATCTTCAGCTTCACTTTCATTTTTATAAATAGCTGAAAGATCCCAGGTTCTCTTCTGATCCACATCTTTTCTCTGTAGAATTTTATTTTTCATATGAAATAACCTCCTGAAACTAATAACTCTATTATAACAAGAAGAAAGATTATTCTTGTTATCTAAAGATACAGAAAATGATGAAAGCACTAAAGATAAACCGAATTTCTTGAAAATGTGTCCTGAAATAGAGAAAATCTGAATTATGCTCATGTTAAGCCTAATTCAGATTTATCTCATCGAATCCTATTTAATTATTCTCACCATACAAATCATAATATATTTTTATAGTATACCCTATACGTTTTATACGGCTCTTCTACAAATCCTAATGCATCATTCATCATGGCTTTATTGTATTCCCAGATGGTAGATCCTTCAACATACTTGAATCCGCGCTCTAATCCCCTCTTTATTCCTTCATAGTAAATCGCAGCTGTTACACCTTTTTTTCGATATTCAGGAACTACAAACAGAGTGAATATTCGAATACGGTCAATCTTTCTTCTGTAATACAGAAATTTGAAAATACCAAAAGGGAGAAGCCTTCCATTTAGCCTCTTCAGAACCTGGTTATAGTCAGGCAGGGCAATGTTAAAGCCGATGGGTTTTCTGGACTCATCTCTTGCAATATACACAAAATCAGGGTCCGCATAAGGAATAAGCTGTTCTTTGATGATTCTGATTTCATCATCTGTAGGTGGCATAAAATCATCCCATTCTTTCGGCATGGCTTTATTGATGATTTCTTTGACATCCCGTATTTCCCGATCAATATTCTTCAGATCTAATGGCTCTACTGTATATTTATATCTTTTCTTCACATAGGGAATGATCTTATCAAGACGCTGCTTGACTTCTTCTGTGAAGAGGCCTTTGTAGGCATAACAGTCGTAGTATTTTATAAATCCAGAACTCAGAAACTGATCATTATAATATTTTTTATTGTACGAATTCATTATCAGTGTAGGGTCTTCAAAATTGTCAATGAGAAATCCCCTATAATCATCTCCACCCGGAAGTGACAAAGGTCCTTTTATTTTCTCGATTCCTCTTTCTTTAAGGTATTTCTCTGCATATTCCAGGATTTTTCCAGATACTTCATTGTTATCAATACACTCATAGAGGGCGATATAACCCTCCTTGTACCCTTTATATTCATTGAGCTCTGTATTCACTCCTACAAGTAATCTGCCCGCTGGTTTTCCATCAAGATAGGCGATGACTCGCTCGTTCTCACCTGCGTGATTTAATGCATTGTTTTTTCCCAAAATATATTTTTTGAAGTCAGAAATTAGTGGAGGTACCCAGGCATCATCACCTTGATATAATTTAAAGGGTAGCATCACAAAATCATCCAATTCCTTTTTTGATAAAGCTGACTTCACAATAAGCATCATATCATCCTCCAACAAAGTACTTTACTTTTATTATAATACTATATTGATTATATTACAGTACTTATTTGATCACGGAATAATTACTTCATACTCCAGACAAGTATGATGGTGGAAAATACAATATAGCCATTCTTCTGCAAGGAAAAGCGAGCAGATTGAACCTGCTCGCTTTACAGTAGTTTATCAGTTACAGTTAGTCTACAATTTTACCAACGGGTTCAAGGTCCTCAATCGGAGTAAGCCCATGTGGTGAAACCTCTTTAATTTCTTCAGTATAATCTTTCCCTGCAGGAAAGTCATTATGTACTCCTCCAGCCCAAGGTGGAAGATCTGTCACATCGTAAATATTTCCATCGACGGCAATGTATGCTTTGTTTCCATCCTGCCCATCATATTCAGCAAGTTCTTCTATGGTCAGCTCTAAGCCTTCTTCACTCTCCGCTGGTGTTTCTGCGGGGGTTTCAGCCGGAGTCTCAGCAGGCGTTCCGTTATCTGTTGTACACCCTACAAATAAAGCTACAGACATCAGTGATGCCATAAGTAAACTGATGATTTTCTTAGATATCATTGTTCATTCTCCTTTTCACTCAAAAACTTTTCTTAAGATGTCTATCCATATATAAATTTCTGATTGTATTTATTCTATGGCATAGTCTGATAAGGTACAAGGACTATGAATGAAAAGTAATGGTTTCTTATCTCCTTGTTCAAAATATCGTTATTATTTAACAATCTATCCATGAATGTCAGCTGCCTTCAAAGAAAATCTTTCCAAAGAAGATCCGTCATTCTAGCCGCTTCAATAGAGTATTCTTTTTTCATGACGGAACTTTCTATCATGCCATTCTTTATACACTCGTTGACATGATTCACTTCATAAATCATTTCATACTCCACAGGGTAACGAAGCTCTTTTACTCCCTTTCCATATATTTCAACAATAGCCTGGCGTGCTTTCCAGAAATCACGAATCTCTATCTTCCCTTTTTCACCGGAAATCCTAAGAACACTTTCTCCCTGAACAAGTGTTGTTATTTTACCATCCACGAGAATTCCGCTGTCTGTTTTTAAAACAAACAAGCACTGCAGATCCACACCTTCTTTCGAAAGCGTAGCCAGTCCTCTTGATGCGATGAACTTCTCCTCCGTCAGATGCATGGCATGAGCAAGGATATAATTACCACTGCCAAAAAGTGCTCCACCGCCGGCTTTCTTGTCATAGAACCACTTGAAACCTACTTCGGGAATAGAAATCGTGTATTCATACAAATGAACTTTTCCGATTTCATTCCCCTTTATGATTCTTTTCACTTCATCTGTAATTGGCAGAAAAAGTGATTTCTGCGCTTCCATGATAAACAGGTTCTTCTGCTCGGAAAGATCAAAAAGTGCTCTGGTGTCTTCTTCGCTTAAGGTCATGGGTTTCTCCACCAGAACATGCTTACCGCTGTTTAATGCCAGAAACGCATTCTCTTTGTGGGCATGATTGATTGTAGGCACATAGATGACATCAATGTCAGGGTCTTTCACCAAATCTTCATAGCTTCCATAAACCTTAAGAATATTCAGGCCTTGAGCTCTTTCTTTGGCTTTATCAAGACTTCTTGAAGCTATGGCATGAACTTCACCATCTTCCGAAGCTCTGACTGCAGCCACAAAGCGGTCAATAATTCTGGCAGTACCCATAACGCCATATCTGATTTTTTTCATGTCAATTCTCTCCATTCATCTCTTAATTGATTTGATACTTAGTTCTCTTCTCATTTCATTATACACTGAATGATTTCATAACTTAATAAGGTGAAGCCCTACTACTTGAAATCATTTCATGCCTCTGTGAAGTGGGTATTTTCAGCCTAAAAGTGTTAAAATAAGAATAAATGCACAGGAGGAGAAGGTTATGAATGAAACAATACGACTTATGAAAAACCACAAAAGTGTGCGATTTTTCAAAGATTATCCCATCAGTGATGAGACGCTTCGTGAACTGATTGAAGCTGGACAAAGCGCAGCTTCCTCAAATTTTATCCAGGCATATTCTGTAATCAATGTCAAAAACCCGGAAAAGAGAAAAATCATCGCTGAACTGGCAGGAAATCAGGCTCATGTAGAAAAAGCCCCTCTGTTTCTTGTTTTTGTTGCAGACCTGGAAAGAGCAAGGCTTTCCACTACCTTGCATGAAGAGAAAATGGTCTATGGTCATGCAGAGGCTTTTATCATCTCAACCGTAGATACAGCACTTATGGCGCAAAATGTCATGCTCGCAGCTGAATCCATGGAATTAGGTGGTGTTTATATCGGTGCCATCAGAAATAACCCGGATGTTGTTTCTGAACTTCTGGATCTGCCAGAACATACCTATCCTCTATTTGGTATGTGCCTTGGTTATCCTGCAGTGGAAAACGAAGTCAAACCTAGACTGCCCATAGATCTTATATTAAAAACGGACAGCTACCTGAGCGGAAATGAGGTAGAGCTTCTGCAGGAATACGATGAGCTCATGGAATCCTATTATACAAAAAGGACTGCTGATAAACGCATCGATAATTGGACCAAGCAGATTGCAAGAATGTTTTCCAAACCCCTAAGACCACACATGAAAGACTTCCTGGAGAAGAAAAAACTGAATACCAGATAATGCATATGCTGTTGAATCTCAGATAGTTTAATCAATTTGTCATTAAAAACCTCTGCTTCTGATATAAGATGAAATCAGGAAAATAAAGAGGTGAAAATCCATGAAAAAATCCTTATCAACCTTGATACTTATAGCAGTCTTTATTGCGCTGATCATCGGATGTTCAAAACTTGGTGTTCCATTAGGTAATGTCGAGAATGATGTTCCGGAAGAAACCGCCATGAATAAACCTGTCGATGATGAAAAGCCCACTGAGGAAAGCACAGTTCTGGAAGAACCAATTGCAGAAGAGCCTGAAACGGGACTGCCATCGGATGAAGGACCCTATCTGGATATCCCTTTAAACGTGACTCCTTCAGACGAGGAAGATTTCGATAAGGTAATAACAGCAGAAATCGATCTGGATGGGGATGGATTTCTCGATCAGATCATGCTTAAAACCGTGAAGAATCCCTACTATGATGAAGTGCTTTCTTATGTACTTCTCGTAAATGGAGAAGAAATAACCTACGAAGGGTCCATGATTGACCCTCTGTTTCATGTTGTGAATATCAGCAGCAAGGATTCCTATCTTGAAATTGCAGTCAGTGAAGAGGGCCCAAGCTCTGATTTTCTCACAGTATTCTATCGATACAAAAACGGTGAACTCACAAAACTTGCTGAAATTCAGGGTTTCCTTGGAAAATATCCGGGCACAGATTATGTGGGTGACGTTAAGCTGGATGGAAACGGCAGAATCACCACTAAAACACGTGGTGAAGTGATTCAGACCTGGTTTTATGATGACAGCTATCTTCTTACGAAAGAGGATGCGCTGCTGAAAGAAGAAAAAGATTTCTATCCCTTCGAAACAGAGGTCAAATTACTGAAAGAACTTAAAACCGTGAAGAATCCTACCAATACAACTGAAGCCTATGTTTTTCAACCAGGTGAATCGGCGACATTACTTGAAACAGACAACAAGGAATGGGTATCTATAGGAAATGACAGCGGTGAAGTATTCTGGTTCCAGATCAACAACTATTCCGAAATCCTGGGTCAGGATGAAAATGCCTATGCCTATGATTACTTTGAAGGACTTAACATGGCTGACTGATTCCTTAATTTCTCATTTACTCCTATATACCAGGCCACAAAAAAGAGAAAACAATGAACTGCATCCTCATGCGGTTCATTGTTTTCTCTTTTTAATATCTTCGTTGCTGCTTATATCTCAGGTTTTCTATGAGCAGTCTGGTTCAGATCATTGTCAGTTATAAAATCCGAAAAATTTTTCAAACAGCTTGAAAATGATTAGTCCATAATCACTGCTGAAAGAACCATCTCGATATGTTTACGATTCATCTCATTTAAATCAAAGGTCCCTTCTTTAAGGCACCAGTGAAAAATAACCCCTCTAGAAGTTATAAATAATCTATCCACAAGCATGTCAGTATCTTCCACATAATACCTGTTCAATTCTAAATCATACTCACGCAAAATGCTTTTCAGCACTTCATGCATCGGTCTCTTTTCCTGGACAAAGTAATGATTGCTGGTGTTATAAAAGAACTTTGTGAACTGGATATCATTTGTCTGAACAAAGCTTACATAATAATCCATGTATTCAAGTATGAGTTCTCTGACTCCTTTCTTATCCACATTTCTTTCTTTAAACTGCTCAAAATTCAGATCTGCTCTCTTGAAAATTTCATAAATGATGTCTTCCTTACTGTTGAAATGATTATAAAATGATCCGATTGAAACTTCAGCATCCCTGCAGATTTCCTGTATCGTCGTTCTTTCAAGACCTTTCTCAGTGAATTTATTCATTGCGGAATTATAGATCTTATCTTTCGTATCCAACGCTTTTATCTGCCGGTTAGTCATCTTCTCCTGATTCACAATTTCACCTCCATGTGTATAACTATATTATACATGACAAATCCCGTTCAAAGAAAAGATAATTATTTTCTATCAATTATTGATAACACTTTAACAATATGATACATTTAAAGCGTTCGATGAACATATTCACTGAATGTGTTCGTTTATAATTTATCATTTTGAAAGAGGGGAAAAGAATGAAAAACATCGGAAAGAAAATTGCAGCAGCACTTATCATGGTCATGGCAGTATCTCTGGGCGCTTGTGCAAGTCCGGAACCTGCTGAAAACAATGGTGGCAGCGAAACGCCTGTAACAGAAGCCACCTTTACACCAGGAACTTATGAAGGAAGCGCAAAGGGGTTTCATGGAGACATCAATCTCAAAGTCACTGTGGATGAGAATGAAATCACAGAAATCGTTGCAGAACATACCGAAACAGAAGGTTTAGGCGATAAAGCAGTGGAAGCACTCATAGAATCAGCGAAAGAGAAAGATTCACTGGCACTTGACATGATGAGTGGTGCTACCTACTCTTCTGAAGCATTTCTTGCAGCACTTGAGATTGCTCTAGTAAAAGCTGGCGGAGACGCTGAAAAGTTAAAAGTCAAAGAAGTCACTGAAGAGACTGCAAAAGAAGATACTACAAAGGACACAGAAGTTGCAATCATAGGTGCTGGTGGTGCTGGTCTTTCTGCAGCAGTATCCGCTCACCAGAACGGTGCAAAGGTTATTGTCATCGAGAAAATGCCGAATGTGGGTGGAAATACCATCATCTCAGGTTCAGCCTTCAACGCTGTCGATGAAAAAAGACAAGCTCCTCAGGGCATTGAAGACTCTGTAGAAAAATTCTACACTCAGACCTATGAAGGTGGAGATAAAAAAGGAGATCCGGAACTGATCAGAGTTCTTGTAGAAAATGCATATCCAACCATAGAGTGGCTTGAATCTCTTGGAATGGAATTCAAGGATACTGTATTCACAGTTCTTGGTGCACTCTGGCCAAGATCCCATAAGCCTGTTGAACCACTTGGCACAGGATATATCAATACTTACATGAATTACATCAATGAACATAAGGATGAAATTGAGATCCTTACAGAAACCGAAGCGAAAGAACTCATCGTTTCTGAAGACGGAAGTGTTACCGGATTTGTCGCTGAAGGAAAAAATGGAACAGTGACCATCAATGCTAGTAAAGGTGTAATCATCGCCACAGGCGGATTCGGATCTAACATTGAAATGAGAGATCAGTACAACACCATCTGGCCGACTTTGACGAACATCAAGACAACAAACCACAAAGGAGCCACAGGCGACGGAATTGTCATGGCTGAGAAGATCAACGCTTCCATCGTTCAGATGGAAAATATTCAGCTTCTTCCAATGGGAGACCCAGAAACTGGGAGCTTATCTGGTAACATCGAACAAGGTGTTGAAAATAGAATTTTTGTAAATTCTGCTGGAACCCGTTTTGTAGATGAAGGAGCAAGAAGAGATGTTATGACGAACGCACTCATGGAGCAGGAAGATTCCATGATGTGGGTCATCGTTGACCAGCATTCCTATCCTACTGGAGATACAGTGAATAACTTCAACGAAAGCATTGATTCTCTGGTAGAACAAAAGAGAGCTTTCAAAGCGGACACTTTGGAAGACCTGGCTGCTCAGATTGGAGTATCACCTGAAAACCTGGTGAAATCCGTGGACGCATTCAATGCTTCTGTAGATGGAGCTACTGACGAGTTTGGAAGAACGCTCTTCATGCATAAAATCGATACTGCACCATTCTATGCGGGAAAACGTGTTCCTACTGTTCATCACACCATGGGTGGAATCAAGATCACACCTGAAACAAGGGTTGTTGATGTAAATGGTGTAGTTATAAAAGGCCTATTTGCTGCAGGAGAAGTCACTGGAGGAATTCATGGTGCCAACAGACTCGGTGGCAACGCACTGACAGACGTGAACACCTTCGGAAGAATTGCCGGAGAACAGGCTGCAAAGGAAAACTAATATAGCCCTTCCCTAAAAAAATATAAGAAAGAGGTCCAAAGCACATCTTGCGCTTTGGACCTCTTTCTATCTGATGAAATTTATTTGCTCATTTCCTTTGATTTGGCTATGCATGCATCCACTGCAGAAATCACAGCATGGCGCATCCCCTTTTCTTCCAGTACCGAAACAGCTTCTATGGTTGTTCCTCCTGGAGACGTCACCATATCCTTCAGCATGCCTGGATGAATTCCAGTCTCAATCACCATCTTTGCTGCACCCATGACTGCCTGAGCAGAGATTTCATAAGCTTCTTTTCTTGGTAGACCATTTTTGACTGCCGCATCTGCCATGGCCTCGATGAACATGTACACATAGGCTGGCGAAGATCCGCTGATGCCTGTGATGACATCCATATGTTTCTCCTCGATGAGACTTACTTTACCGATACTGCTAAGCATGGCGATGACATTTTCCTTCTCCACCTCATCAAGTTCTGGTGAAGCGGTCATTGCAATAAGACCTTCTTTCACAGCAACTGGCGTATTTGGCATGATCTTGACTACTTTTCTGGAGCCACCCAGATATTTCTCCATCTTTTCTATCGTCACACCAGCAGCCATTCCGATAATGATGGCATTCTCTTTAATATCGTCTTTTATTTCTTTCAGGATTTCTTCATAAAGATATGGCTTCACGCCAAGAAAAAGATAATCTGAATGCTCTGCGACTTTTTTGTTATCTCTTGTCACTTCGGTCTTAAACAGATCCTTGATTTCTTCGAGTGTTGTGTCTCTTGAAGTCGAGACCAGAACTTTAGAAGCTGAAACCCATCCAGCATCAAGTATTCCTCCAAGGATTGCTTTTCCCATATTTCCGCAGCCTATAAATCCGACGGTTTTATGCATAATGCATTGCCTCCTTAGTATTTGTTTCTTTCTTTCATTTCTCTTGCCACATCTCTTTTATGTGCTTTTTCAAGAAGCACATCACGCTTGTCATAATTCTTTTTACCCTTTGCTACAGCTATGGCAATTTTCACTCTACCACCCTTTAAATATAAGGATAATGGAATCAGTGTATAGCCCTCTACTGCACTTAGCTGATGCAGAAGTTCAATTTCAGACTTATGAAGCAGCAGCTTTCTTGATCTGAGAGGATCTCTGTTATAAATATTACCCATCTCATAGGGAGAAATATGCATACCTACGATGAAGATTTCACCATTTTTAATTTCAGCATAGCTTTCTTTTAAATTGACTTTACCCATCCTTATGGATTTTACTTCTGTTCCGATCAGTTCAATTCCCGCTTCATGGACTTCTTCTATAAAAAAGTCATGTCTCGCTTTTCTGTTTTCTGCTATAGTTTTATTTCTCTTCTCTTTTTTTTCCATAACTTCACCTCATTCTCTTTCCTTATTCTATCACAGGCGAAAGCCCATTTCACTTCTTTACATTATAAGATTACTTTCATTTTAATTTAAGCTATTTTTTTGTTCTATAGAGTATGATTTAATGGTATTATTCTATTTTCATATCGGACTTATATTTTTATTAATTCATCAAAGGAGTGCCTATGAGCAATTTTAAAATTATTACAGACTCTACCTGCGATCTACCGCCACATGTCATAAAAGAACTGAAAATCCATGTAATTCCTATGGAATACACATTAGACGGGATCAATCAGTTCCAGGATATTTTTGATCAAGGAGAAAAAACAAAAGCTTTCTATAACCATCTGAAAGATGGCAAAAAGCCCGCTACCTCCATGGTCAACACTCAGCGCTACATTGACATCTTTTCAAGTTACCTTGATCAGGATAGAGATGTACTTCACATTTCTTTTTCATCAGGGCTTAGTGGAAGCCATAATGCCAGCAGAATGGCAGCTGAAGAACTGAAGGAAATATATCCTGAAAGGAAAATCATAATAATTGATTCCAAGGCTGCTTCCATAGGACAAGGACTACTCGTATACCATGCTGCTGTTCTTAAGAATCAGGGCATGGAAATGCCAGAGCTTGCGGGCTGGATTGAGGATAACATCAATCAGGTCCGTCACTGGTTTACTGTTGAGGATCTTCATCATCTTAAAAGAGGTGGAAGAATCGGTGTCATCACTGCTAATGTAGGGACAGTCCTCAGCATCAAACCGATTTTAAGTGTAGATGCCGATGGAAAACTTATGAACGTATGCAAAGTGATGGGAAGAAAGAAG
>CAZXUT010000044.1:0-29073 GCA_964643785.1 uncultured Proteiniclasticum sp. | reverse complement strand
TTTCATCACTTTTGTCCATGATTGCCTATATTTTCTTGAATCATTTGCTACTCCTTATTCTAATCTGTTGTCTTAATGCAAGCATCATCGTAAATAGTTTTTCAACGCCTTCTCTTTCGCTATCAGTAATTGCTTCGCTTCTGAGTGCAATAAAGGAATTTGATTTATCCTTCTCTATAAACATATCTTGCAGATCAAAGCCTAAAACATTAGACAAAGCTTCAAACTGTGCAATTGATGGAATAAAATCTTCTCTTTCAATACGCCCAATCATAATTCTATTGATACCTGTGAGATCTCCCAGTTTACCTTGAGAATAGTTTTTTTCCTCACGAAGTCTAATAATAGTATCAGCAAGCTTCTTGGTGGATAAAGTTTTCATAGTTATTCTCCTTTCATACCTGAGTATGATTGATTGTAATTAAATGATACTATTAATAACAATAGTGGTCAATATTTATTGGTTTACAGCACTTATTGAAATCAAGGGTAACATCATCAATCAAGTGCTTGATTTTCTTTCTTTCATAGTACACTTATGCCTTGAATGTCCAATTCTCTACAGCGTTAGTATTCCTATAGAGTTTTTATTTTATACATCACAAAAAAAATAGTATCTGGAGACTATTTTTTTGTGATGTACGGATAAATTGACTTATATACTTGATCAGATAGCTTATTTTCAAAATAGAATATTACTTCTCAAATATGAAGTCAATGTCACCATGATTAAATGTGATCAGAAATGCTTATGTTAATGTTTTTTGAATATTGTTTATATTTACTCTGAATGATATGTATGAGTGATATAATAGGCTCATGCTCAATAGAGCAAAAAGGAGCGTGTTGTCAATGGAAGCCTTAAAACTAATTGGTGTTCTCGTGGTAGTCATCGGATTTGCCTTGAAGAAAGACACCATCGCTACTGTCGTAGTGGCAGGTGTTGTCACGGGTCTTGTGGCAGGCATGACGCCAATGGAGATTCTCGATGTGCTTGGAAGTTCTTTCATCACACAGAGACTCGCCACACTGTTTGTACTGACACTACCGGTCATCGGAATCAGTGAAAGATATGGCCTTAAAGACAAGGCAGTAGATTTCATCGGTGGAATCAAAGGTGCGACAACCGGTAAAGTACTGTCTCTCTATCAGGCCATCCGTGCCACTGCCGCCGCTTTCTCTGTAAGACTTGGCGGACATCCGCAGTTCATCAGACCTCTTGTCAATCCAATGGCTCAGGCTGCCGCTGTCGCAAGATACGGAAAGATTGAGACCAAGACGGAAGATGAAATCAAGGGTGCTGCTGCAGCTTCAGAAAACTATGGTAACTTCTTTGCCCAGAACGTCTTCATGGGCGCATCTGGAACACTACTCATCGTGAGCACCATGGCAGAACAAGGGTACACAGAAGTCACAGCCCTAAACATTGCGCTGTGGTCCATCCCAGTTGCCGTGATTTCGGTCATTTTAGGCATCATCAAGAATTATCTTCTGGACAGAAAACTTGCTGGAAAACTTGCCAGCAAAAAGGAGGTATAGGAGATGGAACTCAATACCGCAATCGGCGAATTTTTCTATATCATTATCGGAATCATATTTATCATCTGTGGTGTCTATGCACTCAGAGACAAGAGCCTGAAAACCAGGATTCCAACAGCGATCTTCTGGTTCCTTTTAGCCTTTACCTTCATCATAGGACCCTATATCCCGCGTTGGATCACAGGGGTCTGTATTCTTATCATAGCAGGACTTACTTCCATGAATCAGGTCAAGCAGCCTAAAACGGATGTGCCCTCTGAAGAGTTCACCCGTAAAAGTGCTGACAGGATCGGAAACAAAATCTTTATTCCAGCAATTTCATTGGCAGTTGTGGCAGTAGGGGTTGCTTATGTTCTGGTAGAACTGGAACTCAGCACCAACCATGCCATCGGTATCTCTGCAGCCATCGCACTGGTCATCGCATTTATCATCACAAAGGCACCTGTAAAGTATGCACCTGTGGATGGATCAAGACTGATGATGAACGTGGGACCTGTGGGAATCCTTCCACAGCTTCTGGCTGCGTTAGGAGCACTGTTCACTGCAGCCGGAGTCGGTACTGTGATAGCTTCTGGTGTGGCGACTGTCATTCCAGACGGCAGCAGATTTATCGGCGTTGTGGCATACGTTCTTGGTATGGCGATTTTCACCATCATCATGGGTAACGGTTTTGCTGCTTTCTCCGTAATCACTGTGGGTATCGGAATCCCATTTGTCATTCTTCAGGGAGCGAATCCCATCATAGTAGGTGCTCTAGGCCTTACTGCAGGATACTGCGGAACGCTTCTGACACCAATGGCTGCGAATTTCAATATCATGCCAGCGGCGCTTCTGGAGACCCAAGATAAATATGCCATCATCAAATCCCAGGCACCAATGGCAGCTGCCATGCTGGTTGTCCACATCTTCCTGATGTACTTCCTAGCATTTTAGCATCTGCTGCTACTCACTGACCTAAGGAGGTCTATCCAATGAAAATACTTGTAACTGCTTTTGATCCATTTGGTGGAGAATCTATCAATCCCGCACTGGAAGCTGTAAAGCTTATGAAAGACACCATCGAAGGTGCGGAGATCGTAAAGCTTGAAATCCCGACGGTATTCGGAAAATCCATCGAGAAAACAGCCAATGCCATATTAATAGAGAATCCTGATGCGGTGCTCTGTGTAGGACAGGCTGGTGGTCGTTTTGAAGTTACACCTGAACGCGTAGCCATCAATGTGGACGACGCCAGAATACCTGATAATGAGGGAAATCAGCCCATCGATAAACCTATTTATGAAGATGGAGAACCTGCATACTTTGCGACACTGCCTGTAAAGGCTATGGTGGAAGCCATCAGAAAAGAAGGCGTACCATCCTCATTGTCAAACTCAGCAGGAACCTTTGTCTGCAACCACATCATGTACGGAGTACTGTATGAAATAGCCAAAATGAATAAAGAGATCAGGGCAGGTTTTGTACATGTACCATTCATACCTCAGCAGGTGGTTGGAAGACCATCCCCTGCACCATCCATGTCGATTGCTGACATCACCAGAGCTTTAGAAGCTGCAGTATCAGCTATTGTAAAGAATGAGAAAGATATTGTAGCTGTAGGCGGAAAAATAGATTAATACGTCTTATGCAGAAATATGAGGATCACAGCTTTTCTTACGAGAAGCGCTGTGATCC
Source organism: uncultured Proteiniclasticum sp. (assembly GCA_964643785.1). Classification (GTDB taxonomy): domain Bacteria; phylum Bacillota; class Clostridia; order Clostridiales; family Clostridiaceae; genus Proteiniclasticum. The sequence goes on along the minus strand of CAZXUT010000044.1, from coordinate 25,860 downwards.
TTTTTCTTTATATGCCAAGAAGTCCATCGGGACAATTCCGGTTATAAGTTCTACAGATCAGTTATTCATCTTTTTGAAAATACTGTTGAATTTAAAATATAAATTGTATCGGAATCATTCGTTTTTCTACTGAATAATACATGGATAATATTTGTGACTGTAGTACAATCAAGTTAGTAAGAATGCACTAGAGTTATCATCAAACGGGTCAGGTCAACTGGCACAAATTAAAGAATCAAGTACCTATAAGGGCCATTGATACTAAAAGGAGAAAAAGATGAAAGAGTTATACATCGTTACTGGTGGTTCCGGACATCTTGGTAATGTACTTGCAAGAAAACTTATTGAAAGTGATCAGAGGGTGTGGCTTCTTCTACTTGAACATGAGAAGAATGTCGTAGAAGGAGTAGAGAAAATCTATTTCGGTGATGTAAGTGATAAAATGAGTCTGCAACCTGTTTTTGAGGATGCACAAGGGTTTAGGGTGATCTTTATCCACTGCGCTGGTATTGTTTCTATAAGATCCGAATTTTCTCAAAGACTTTATGATGTCAATGTGGGAGGAACTAAAAATATTGTGGATCTGTGTGAGCATTATGGAGTCTATAAGCTTGTGTATATAAGCTCTGTACATGCGATTCCTGATAATATTCAGGGAGAGGTCATTGCTGAAACCAGAAGTTTTGATGCCGGTAAGGTGACAGGGCATTATGCAAAATCCAAAACTGAAGCAACTAAATATGTTCTGGATGCGGGTAAAGAGGATTGAATGTGAATGTAATACATCCTTCGGGTATCATAGGTCCCTCTGACTTTGGAAGAGGACATATGACGACGCTCATCACGGACTACTGCAGAGGAAAACTAGTGGCAGCTATGGATGGCGGTTTTGATTTCGTGGATGTGAGAGATGTGGCAGAAGGGATAATTAAATGCGCTCAAAAAGGAAGACCTGGTGAGTGTTATCTTCTCACCAACAGCTATTATACAATCAGGGAACTGCTGGATATGCTTTGCCGGATCACAGGTCGAAAGAAGATAAAATCCTATCTTCCGCTGTGGTTTGTGAAAGCAACAGCCCCTATTGCTGAGCTTTACTATAGAATACTGAAGCAGCCACCTCTCTACACCAGGTACTCCATTTATACCCTATCAACGGATAATCGATATTCTCATAAAAAGGCTACAGAAGAACTTGGGTATGGAACCAGAGATATGGAAAGCACATTGAAGGATACTTTTGACTGGCTCGTTGAAAAGGGTAGAATCCGTTAAAAAGAAGCTTTCTCTTAACATGATTCATTTTAGTATGATTGATTCTTAACTGGGTTCTTCCTAGGGTTCTTTACAGGATTTCTCACAGAAATCTATAGAAGTGAAAATAGAAGGAGACAGGTAAAACAGATTGAAAGAAAATGCTCTTATCCCAATGGCGAAATTGGGATAAGAGCATTTTTGTGGTTTTCTGTTTGAATCAGGTAAAGACATAAAGTCAGAATATCAGGTCAGGAGATCAGATCACCTATATCCGGTCATTTTAAGATATCGATGAGGATTTCGTTGCGTCTCAGGAAGGGAGGAACAAAAGGTGGATTATACCTGGCCAGCCTGAAGTTTCCGGAAGGCTTCATATTGATCTTTTCAATCCATACGAGGAGCATCTTCTTATGCTCGCTGATCTTTTTATCACTCGTCGTACCAGAGAAAGTTACAGATGCAGTCAGTTTCGATTCAGTCTTTTTGATCTTCACTTTGGGGTTTGAGGGCTCTGGTAGGGTTTCTTCTGAATAATTTCTGGGCATGACGAATTCCGTGGAGACTTTTTCTTTACCCATTTCGTTGAATACAGGGGTGGTCATGGAGATTTTCTTCTGGTCCTCATTGTTCCCGCTGATATAGTCGAAAATCTGACCGAATCCATTAGAACCATCCAGGCTGGATCCTTCTACCGCTGCAGTATAGTAAGCATCGTACTGTCGGATTTCAAAATGACCATCTTTCTTTAATACCTTATAGGGAGCGGTTTCGTATTTTGACATGCGATCACCTCCAGTGTTCGTTAGTAAGTAATTATTGGTTTCATTATAGCTCTATTTTTACAATCAGCATATAGAATCAGGCAACAAGAAAAATATGTCTGCTTGGCTCAATTTCGAATCTGAATAACACTTAACATGAATATCATTGCGAAACTATGAAAATAAATGCAATAAAAAACACTTTTAGAAATAATTTCCAAAAAATATAATTTTTTTGGAAATTATTTCGTTTTTCTATTGTATTCCCGGATTTCGTATGTTAGATTAACTGTAATAGTTTACAAGTTATTCAAAAGAATAAGTAAACAATAAGATCAAGGGGGACAAAAATGAAAAAAATAGTTAGTCTTTTACTGGCATCCATGATGATGCTCGGTGTACTTGCAGGATGCTCAAATAGTGATGATCCGGCAACGACACCAGAAACACCTGGAACAGAAACACCAAGTGATTCTGCAGAGGGGGGCGTAATTTATTCTAATGGAGGGCCAGTGGAGTTCTTCGAACATCCATGGCTGAACCCAGGCTCATTCCTTTACAACAAAACACTGTTTGATCATCTGATCGTTGCAGATGAGAATCTGAACCCTGCTGAAGGACAGCTTGCAGCAGACTACAACATTACTGAAGATGGAATGAATCTTGAATTCAACCTGAAGGAAGACCTTTTCTGGCACGATGGCGAAGCCATCACAGCAGAGGATGTCAAAGGCTCCATCGAATACGCACTGAAAATTTCAGGCCTTAATGCGGTATTCGCATCCACATTCACAGCCATCAAGGGTGCTGATGAATTTGTGGCAGGCACAGCAGATGCAATTGAGGGAATCGCCATAGATGGAAACAACATCAAGATTGAATTCTCAAAACTTGCTCCAGATGCACTACTGACCTTTACACAGTTTGCACCACTGCCTATGAAGCATTTTGAAGGACAAGATCCTCTTAACTTCCAGCAGTCCGCATTCTGGCAGAGCCCAGTAGGAAGTGGTCCATTCATGGTGGATGAAGTGAAGCTCAATGAGTACACCACACTGAAACCATTTGACAAGTACCATAATGGAGCACCAGCATTCAGCATTTACCTGACACCAAGCCCTGGGGACTCCGATCCGAACCTTGTAACCAATGCTCAGGCAGGTATGGTAGACTTCGCATTCACTAAGAACGCGGAATTTGCAGACAGCCTTAAAGATGTAGACGGACTGAAAGTCACACAGGTAGACATCCGTTACACAAGACTCTTTTACCCAAACAAGTTCCCTAAGGCTGATGGAACACCATCACCTCTGGCAGATGTCAAAGTGAGACAAGCCATCGCTTATGCCATAGACATGGCATCTATTGCAGAAAACCTCTTCAAGGGTGCTGCAGTACCAGCAAACAGCCTTTCACCAAACGAAGCGACAAAAGCTACTGGTCTTAACGACTATGACTACAACCCGGAAAAGGCCAAGGAACTTCTTTCTGAAGCCAACTGGGATGAGAACTACGAACTGGATGTAGTGTATTACTACACAGACCAGCAGACTGTAGATTTCATGGCAGCCATCCAGTCCTATCTTAAAGATGTAGGAATCAAGATGAACTTCAGACTTCTTGAAGGAGATCTTGGCACACTTCTATGGACTCCACCAACAGATCCTGTAAACGGACCAAGCGCAGTGGAATGGGACCTTGCTTATGCAGCAAACGCTGCTCTATCACTACATGAATACTATGACAGATATCAGACAGGTGCTTCATCCAACTCCCATACACCAAGCGATCCAGAGCTGGATGCACTGATTGAAGCTACAAACGCCACATTCGATACAAATGAAATTGTTGCTGCATTCCAGGAACTTCAGAAGTATGAGAATGAAACTCTGTTCACCTTACCACTATATTATCAGCCAACATTCGTCATAGAATCTGATAAGATCGTCAAGGGTGCTCCAAAATACGGAAATCCACAGTTCAACTACAACTGGGATATCCAGAACTGGGAAGTTAAAGCAGACTAAAGATAAGAAGAGAAGCATATAAGGAAATAGCTGTGGTTCTCCACAGCTATCTTCATTGAAAGGAGAATACCATGTTTTCATATGTTATAAGAAGAATTCTATCTCTAATACCGATGATCTTCATCATAACATTTCTCATATACTTCGGGCTGGAAATGACACCAGGAGACGCTGTCTCCCATCTCATTCCACCAGATGCCCTGGCCAATGTAAGTCCGGAGCAGCTGGAAGCGGTAAGAGAGTCCTTCGGCCTCAATGATCCGTTTCTTGTCCGCTACTTCAGATGGCTTGGACAGATGCTTCAGGGGAACTTCGGGTTCAGTATTTCCTCCGGTGTAAGCATTTCAGAAATCGTCATGAGAAATCTATCCGCGACCATCGAACTTTCTGTAGCTGCGCTTTTCATTTCCACAGTGCTAGGAAGCATCCTTGGACTAATCAGTGCGATCAAGAAAGGAACACTGGCTGACAATGTGCTGAGTGTAGCAGGAATGATCGGTGTCTCCATTCCGCAGTTTTTCTTCGGACTACTATGTATCCTGCTCTTTGTCCTGAAATGGAAGATTTTTCCCATCAGGCTCCTCCCTCATCAGACTTCATTCGTAGATGAGATTAAAGTGCTGTTTCTGCCGGCCATGGTTCTTGGAATCTCTTTGACCGCTGGTGTCATGAGATATACAAGAAGCAGTATGCTGGATGCACTGAACAAGGATTACATCAAGACCGCAAGAAGCAAAGGGCTTTCCGAATGGAGAGTGAACCTTGTCCACGGATTCAGAGTAGCCTTGACACCTGTTGTGGTTCTCATAGGATTCAGACTGCCGATGCTCATCGGTGGGTCCGTCGTTATTGAAAGTATCTTCCAGAGACAGGGAATCGGAAGCACCTTCGTCACAGCGGTACGTGGGCAGAACTACCCCTTGGTTATGATGATTGCACTTTTCAGTGTCATTGCAGTGCTGGTATCAAGCTTTGTGGTTGATATCCTGACAGCGGCGCTGGACCCTCGCGTAAAGTTAGAATAGGTGATGAGATGATAAGCAGAAAACTAGATAGAAAATTTGACCGAATACTTGAAAGAGAAGAGAAAGGGTTAAACGGAAAGAAAACCATGAACCGCTCTCTTCGGAAGTTCTTGAAGAACAGACTGGCCATTGTGGGCGTAGTGCTTTTCGCCATCATCCTCCTGGCATCCCTGTTTGCACCACTATTAACAAGCTATGACCCGCTTGGAGTAGATATGAAAACAGTGCTTCAGGCTCCATCAAGAGCACATATTCTGGGTACAGACAAGATTGGAAGAGACATCTTTTCAAGAGTTCTTTATGGAGGAAGAATCTCCATTCTTGTTGGACTTGGAAGTGCTTTAGGGGCTGCCTTCATCGGTGTCCTTCTGGGGGCTTATGCTGGGTATAAGGGTGGAAAGATCGATAAGATCATATTGAGAATCTCCGAGATTTTCATGTCCTTCCCGCAGATCGTACTGGTACTGCTTCTTGTGACCATATTAGGCCAGAGTCTTACAAATTTACTCATCATCTTCATCCTCACAGGATGGGGAAGCGTATACCGTATGACGAGAGCCAGAATGCTTTCCATCAGAGAAGAAGAATATGTTCAGGCGCTAAGAGCTTTTGGACTCAATGATTTCATTGTAGCCTACAAGCATATGCTCCCCAATGCCATTGGACCTATTCTTGTCAATATCACCTTGTCCACTGCCATGTTTATCTTGGAGGAGGCAGCATTAAGCTTCCTGGGACTTGGTGTACCACTTGAGATTGCTACTTGGGGGAATATATTAAATGCTGCCCAGGATCAGTCTGTACTTCTTAACAACTGGTGGATCTGGCTTCCGGTAGGAATCGTCATTTCACTGTTTGTTATGGCAGTGAACTTCATGGGCGACGGGCTGAGAGATTCAACAGACCCGACCCAGCAAGGATAAGAGGAGGTTAATTATGGAAAATGAAATTATAGAAAATGAAGTCATATTAAGAGTAAAAGACCTGAAGACCTTCTTTTACACCAACAATCGATGCAACCGCGCCATCAATGGCGTTTCCTTTGACATCAGAAAAGGGAAGACCTTAAGTATTGTAGGAGAATCGGGATGCGGAAAAAGCGTGACGGCTTCCTCCATCATGCAGCTGCTGCCCGACCTCTCCAGAATCGAAGAAGGAGAAATCACCTATTTTTCCAGTGACGGGGAAGTACATATTGAAAAGCTTCCTAAAAACGGAAAGAAAATGAGAAGCCTGAGAGGTTCGGATATCGCCATGATATTCCAGGACCCGATGACAGCGTTAAACCCTGTATATTCCATCGGATTCCAGATTGTAGAAAACCTGAGAGCCCATATGAATATGACAAGAAAAGAGGCAAAAAAGAGAGCCATCGAGCTTCTGTCTCAGATGGGTATTCCAAACCCTGAACAAAGAGTCAATGAATATCCACATCAGTTTTCAGGAGGAATGCGTCAGAGAGCCATGATTGCCATGGCCATGAGCTGCAATCCAAAAGTGCTCATCGCAGATGAGCCCACTACGGCTCTGGACGTAACAATCCAGGCACAGATTTTCGAACTCATGATGAAGCTGAAAGAAGAATTTGATACTGCGATTCTACTGATCACCCATGATATGGGGGTTGTAAACGAAGTATCCGATGATATGGCGGTCATGTATATGGGAAATATTGTGGAAAGTGGAGAAACAAGAGATGTCATCAAGAATCCCGCCCATCCTTATACCAAAGCGCTCTTGCAGTCCATTCCGATTCTCGGAAAAGGACGCAACCAGGAACTGGAACCCATAAGAGGTTCAACTCCAGACCCATACAACAGACCAGTAGGTTGTCAGTTCAGAGACCGCTGTGATTTCATGTCCGAAAAATGCGTAGAAATGCCACCAGAAGAAATGGTCACAGAAAAACATATGGTCAGGTGCTGGCATTGGAAAGAGGTGCTGAAAGATGAATAAAGAAAGAGAAGTATTACTGAGTCTGAACAATGTGAAGACCTACTTTCCAGTGAAAAAAGGAATCATGAAGAAGACCGTAGGGTATGTCAAGGCCGTGGATGACATCAGTATCGATATCTACAAAGGGGAGACTCTTGGCCTTGTGGGAGAATCCGGATGCGGAAAGACGACCCTTGGAAAATCCATTCTCCAGCTTATTCCTTCTACGGGGGGAGAAATGAACTACAGCTTCGATGGTGAAGTGAAAGACTTGAGAACACTTGACAGGAAGAGCATGGATCAAGCCAGAAAGAGAATGCAGATTGTTTTTCAGGATCCCCATTCGTCTCTTAACCCAGCCTTCACCATCTACCAGTCTCTATCGGATCCTTTAAAGAAATTTGGTGTGGAGAAGAAGGAAGACAGAAGAAAGATCATCGGAGACCTTTTAGAAGCGGTGAACATGAGAGCTGAGTATATGGACAGATATCCTCATGAATTCTCCGGTGGACAGAGACAGAGAATAGGGATTGCTAGAGCACTCAGTGTAAACCCTGAACTCATCGTCTGTGATGAAGCGGTAAGTGCACTGGATGTATCCATCCAGGCCCAGGTGCTGAATCTTCTCAAGAAACTGAAAGAAGAAAGAGACTTGACTTATATCTTCATCACCCATGACCTGAGCGTCGTGGAATACATCAGTGACCGCATTGCGGTGATGTATCTTGGTAGAATTGTGGAACTGGCGGAAGCGGATGAACTTTACAAGAACAAGCTTCATCCTTATACTCAGGCTCTTCTATCTGCCATATTCGTGGCAGAACCGGATAGAAAGACCAAAAGAATCATTCTGGAAGGGGATGTGCCAAGTCCCATGAATCCACCCAGCGGATGCTCCTTCCACCCAAGATGCAGCTACTGCATGGAAGTATGCAAAGTTGAAAGACCACTGCTCAAGAAATATGAAATAGACGGAACCGATCACTATGTGGCATGCCACATGGTAGAACAAAAGAAAGAAGGTAAATATAATGGCGAAATTTAACTATAAAGAAATAAAAGGGGTTATCCCTGCACTACTGACTCCATTTGATAAAGAAGAGAATCTGGATGAAAAGGGCCTAAGAGCACTCATCGGAAAGCTTCTCGAGGAAGGTGTTCACGGACTCTATGTGACAGGATCCACTGGGGAAGGGTTCCTCATGAATCAGGAAGATAGAATGAAGGCAGTGGAAATCGCCATGGATGAAGTGGCAGGAAGAGTACCTGTCATCGTTCATGTAGGCGCAATCTCCACAAGGCTGTCTCTGGAACTTACCCATCATGCGAGTGAAACAGGTGCAGATGCCATTTCTTCGGTGCCTCCTTTCTACTATAAGTTCAGCGAAAAGGAAATCATCGAATACTACAGAGAACTGGCTGCAGCCACAGAGCTTCCAATGATCATTTATAATATTCCACTTGCTGGGCTCATGGGATATGAGACCATCCTGAAGCTTGCGAAGCTTCCAGGCGTGGAAGGCATCAAGTATACAGCCACAAGTCACTATGAGATCACAAGACTGAAAAGTGACCTAGGCGCAGACTTCATGGTCTATTCCGGTGCGGATGAAATGGCTCTTTCAGGACTGATGGCAGGTGCGGATGGAATCATCGGTTCTACCTACAATGCGATTTCAGACACTTTCATGGATCTATACAGTGCCTATGTGGAAGGAAGACTGGAAGAGGCAAGAGACATCATGAATGAAGCCGTTGCAGTAATCATGCAGCTTCTATCCTACGGAAGCCTTATGGCACTCTTAAAAGCCATCAACAGATGGATGGGTGTTCCTGCAGGTTATGTAAGAAAGCCTTTCACGAACTTCACAGAAGAGGAAGAAGAAGAAATGAAGAAGGACTTTATTGCGCTGAAGGAGAAATTAGACCTTAAGCATGTGAAGTTCATCGATGAGCTGATGAAGAAATGATCATAGACAGACAGCTGGATACGGATGTCCTTGTCATCGGCTCGGGCATTGCCGGTCTATCTGCCGCCATCTATGCGGCGAAAAATGGAGCCAGGGTGATCATTTGCTCTTCGGTGAATCTCTTTTCAGGATCCACATTCTTCCCTGGAACCTGGGGATTTGGACTGGTTGGACCTGAAAATGAGAAAGACGAGAAAGATCTTATATCATCCATCTTAAGACTAGGACAGGGCGTTGCAAGAGAATCCATGGTGGAGACCTTTGTAAGAAACCTTAATGAAAGTGTGGACCTTCTTGAAAACTTAGAGATCACTCTGGAAAAGCCTTCAGAAGAAGCGAAAGAAGAGAAGGAATATATTCCTTGCTTTGATCATAAACATAGAAGGTGGAGAGGGCTTACCAAGAAGAATCTTCTGGAAGCTCTGCCCAAGGTTCTGGAATCCTTAGGGATCAGACTCCTGCCCAATTTTGAAGTCATCGAACTTCTTAAAAAGAAAGAAAAGGTAGTAGGCGTCGTTGGAATAGAAGAAGGAAAAACCTTGGAAAAAGTAGGGGCTGAAGCGGTTATTCTAGCGACGGGAGGTCTTGGAGGATTATACAGCTACAAGCTCACAACAGATGATGTCGATGGCAGTGGTGTAGGTCTTTCTCTAAGAGCAGGGGCTAAAGCCATCAATCCGGAATTCATGCAGATCATGCTTGGATTTATTAAGCCAGGGTTTAAGACCGTGCATAACGAGAAGACTTTCTTTGCTTCCCGATTCTTCACTAAAGACGGAAAAGATCTTCTAGAAAAAAGACTACCTGAAGGCATCTCTATAGAAGAGGTCCTTTCGGCAAGATCTCTTCATGGACCCTTTTCCAGTGAGACGATGAGTAAGCATCTGGACCTTGCGGTCCTGGAGGAGATAACAGAAAAGGATCTGAAGGGCGTAAGAATGCGCTATGACCTTGAAAAGCTTAAGAATCCTCCTGAATTCGTGAAAACCTATTTCACTTGGTTAAAAGAAAATAAGCATATCGACATGGAGGATGAGATTCTCATAGCACCCTTCATGCATGCCTCCAACGGAGGAATCTATATCACTGAAGAAGGAAAGACCCATGTGCCAGGACTATTTGCGGCAGGAGAATGCACCGGAGGTATGCATGGAGCAGATCGTATCGGTGGACTCTCCACAGCAAACGGCATTGTTTTCGGTAAAATTTCCGGAGAAAATGCTGCGCTCTACTGCAAGAAAAAGGAAAGAATAAAGGAAGAGACTATTGGTAGCGAAAAAACTTCGGAAACTGCCTTTTCACTTCAGCTTAGTGATGATGCACATATAAAACTGAAAGAGATGAGAACAATCATGTACAAGCATGCATTTCTGAAGCTGAAAGAAGATGGTATCCAGTACGCCATGGAAGCCTATGAGCATCTTCGTTTTATTGAAGATGACGAAGAAATAAGTGCTGAGCGTAAAGGTATCGTGGACATCAGAAAAATCAGAGACAGCTATAGACTGCTAAATGCCAAGGCTTCTGCATCAGTGCTTCTGACTGTGCAGAAAGAGAGAAAAGAAAGCAGAGGGTCCTTTTACAGATCAGATTATCCGGAAAGAGATGATGAAAATTTCAGGAAGCCCTTTATTGCAGGTCTTATTGAGCAAAAAGATGAGAAAACGAAAGAAAAGAGCTTTAAAGTGCTGCTGAAAAAACTGGAAAAGGAAGAAGAGATTATATGGTAAGGATTGGTATCGCAGGAATCGGAAATATCGCAGAAGACTATATTTCTCTTTTCTCTGAGGGAAAGATCTTCGAAGGGAAAATCACAGCCCTTGCTTCGAGAAACCAGGACAGAGTGAAAGAAATCATTGACACCTTCAATCTGGGCGACATCAGAACTTTTTTTACACTGGAAGAAATGCTGAAAGAAGATGTGGTGGATGCGGTGATCATCACAACGCCTCATGCCTTTCATCCGGCCATGGCAGAGCTTGCACTGCAAAGTGAAAAACATGTGCTGGTGGATAAGCCTTTGGGCATCAAGGCAAAAGAACTGACAGAGCTTCTTAAACTGTCAGAGGAAAAATCCCATCTTATATCTGCTGTGATGCTGAACAGAAGAAGCAGTGATGTCTACAAGACGGTGAAGGAGATTGTAAAGAGCAGTGAACTGGGTGAGCTTAGAAGAGCTTTATGGCAGATCACCAATCTCTACAGGACCTATGCCTATTACAGCAATAGTGCCTGGAGAGGAAGCTACAAGACAGAAGGCGGAGGAGTCCTTATGAATCAGGCTGTCCATCAGCTGGATCTTCTTCTTTGGATCATCGGGATGCCCGAAAAAGTTCATGCTTTCATGAAGGAAGGGTTTCATAGACCTATGACCACAGAAAATGATGTGATACTTAATCTCTTTTATGAAAACGGAGCCAATGCCACCTTCATGGCTTCCACCCATGAAAGCCCTGGAACCAACAGGCTGGAACTATCCTTTGACAAAGGACAGATCATTGTAGAAGAGGACAGGTTCTTAAAAATAACAAGACTTACTCAGACGGAAGAGGACTTTGCGAAAAAAGAAAATAGGAGCTTCACCCATGTACCATGTGAAGTGGAAAGACTTGAAGTTACTCCATCCTCTAACAAGGTGGAGCAGGCAAGAACCATAAATAACTTCATCGGAAGCATCCTTGGAAAGGAAAAGATTCTGGCCTCATTCTCTGAAGGTCTAAAAAGTGTTCAGGTGATCAACAGCGCCTACTTGTCTTCATGGTCTGAAAAGATTGTGGACACGGAATTTGACTCTGAAGAATATGAAGTCTATTGGAAAAGGAAAGTGGAAGAAAAAAGATGAATTCAGGATCTGTAAAAAGCAGATGGATGAATCATTGTAGTAGAAAAGATAAAGTGAAAATCAGAACAGAAGAAGAGAGAAAGTAGCAATGTGACAAAATCTAGAAAGAGGAGGATGGCTCTTGAGAGTCAGAGACATTTATGAAAAGCAAAGAAGAAATATTTGAATCCATTAAAGGAGGTCTTGTGGTATCCTGTCAGGCACTGCCTGAAGAGCCACTCCATAGTTCCTACATTATGGGAAGAATGGCCTATGCGGCTTATCAAGGTGGTGCCATAGGCATCCGCGCAAACACAGTTGAGGACATAAGAGAAATCAGAGAGACCGTGGATTTACCCATCATTGGCATCATCAAGAAGAACTATGGAAACTGTCCGGTGTTCATTACACCTACCATGGCGGAAATTGATTCTCTTGCACAAGAGGGGGTGGAAATCATTGCCCTGGATGCCACAGAAAGAACCAGACCAGACGGAAAGGTCATTGAAGAAGTTTTCCCAGAGATCCGTGCAAAGTATCCGAATCAGATTTTCATGGCGGATTGTGCCACCTATGAGGATGCAAAAAAAGCAGTGGAACTTGGCTTTGACTGTATCGGAAGCACCTTGGCCGGATATACGGAAGAATCTTTAGATACAAGCCTTCCTGCCTTTGACCTGATTGATAGAATGGTCCGTGACTTTTCGGTGCCTGTCATAGCAGAAGGCGGAATTTCCACACCAGAAGAGCTGAAGAAGGTCATGGAACTTGGTGTCTATTCTGCTGTGGTTGGTTCTGCCATCACAAGACCTTTGGAAATCACAAAGAAATTTGCAAGTGTAGTGAAATAATATATATATTCCTTTATAATAAGAAGAGGTGGTGATTCTATGAAAATCCTTTGCGCCGATATCGGTGGTACTTCCATCAAGGCAGCGGTAATAGAAGAGACAGGAAAGATAGTTGAATTTAAAGAAGCACCTACAGAAAGTGCTCTTGGTGGAAGCCATGTCATGGAGAACCTTGTGAAGATTCTAAGAAGCTATAAGGACTATGATGCCATCGGTATCTCCACTGCAGGGCAGGTGGACAGTGTGAAGGGTGAAATCATCTATGCCAATGAAAACATTCCAGGCTATACGGGTATGAAGGTGAAAGCTATGCTTGAGAAGGAATTCTCACTGCCCGTGAAGGTAGAGAATGATGTGAACTGCGCAGCCCTTGGAGAAGCCTATTTTGGTGTGGGAGAAGAATCGGAAGATCTCATCTGCCTGACTTATGGAACTGGGGTTGGTGGGGCCATTATTCTAGATCACAAGGTCTATGGCGGAGAAAACGGCATCGCCGGAGAATTCGGCCATATGGTCATCCATCCTGGTGGTAGAGACTGCAACTGTGGTAAAAAAGGCTGCTATGAATCCTATGCTTCTGCAAGGATTCTGGTGAAAGAGGCCATGAAGATAGATCCGGACTGTGACGATGGAAGAAAGCTCTTTCAGAGGATCCAGAAAGGCGATGCACTTATGACGGAGCTTCTGGATGCCTGGGCAAAGGAAGTGTCCTACGGGCTGGTGAACATCATCCATATCTTTAATCCAGGTCTCATTGTACTAGGCGGAGGTGTTCTGGAGCAGGACCTGGCCTTTGATGAAATAAAGAAACATACTTTCAGCCAGATCATGGACAGCTTCAAAAATGTACGACTTGTGAAAGCCTCCCTTGGAAACAAGGCAGGACTTCTCGGGGCTGCATCTCTCTATCTAAACAGCTAACGGGGGAATAAAATGACAAATGTAGATCTCTTTTCCAGTATCAGTACCATGTATAATTCCTTTACCAAATCAGAAAAAAGACTGGCAGATTATATCCTGAAGAATCGGGATCAGATCATGTTCATGTCGATCACAGAACTGGCCGAAAAGTCTACAGTAGGAGAGTCTGGGATCTTTCGTTTCTGTAAAAATCTAGGATTCAAGGGATACCAGGAGTTCAAGATTTCAGTGGCTCAAAGCCTGAATACAGAGGAAAATGACAATACAAGAAATATCGATACAGAGATTCTATTAAATGACAGTCTGGATATTCTCGCAGGCAAGGTTAAGCAGACAAATATCAGCGCACTGGATCAGACCTATAATCTTCTTGATTATGATCATCTGAATCAGGCGGTGGAGAAGATCATAGAAGCGGACAGAATCCGATTTTTCGGCATCGGTTCCTCATTAATCACAGCCATGGAAGGACAGAATAAGTTTCTTCGTATTACAAACAAGGCGGAAGTGAGCATTGACAGCCATTTTCAGGTCATGACCGCAGCGCAGATGAACGAAAGAGAAGTGGCCATTGTCATTTCCTATTCTGGACAGACAAAAGACTCCATTGAGGTGGCGAAGAACGCGAAGGAATCAGGTGCATTTGTCATCGCCATCACCAGATTCTCCAAGTCTCCCATGACCGCTTATGCGGACATCACGCTGCTGTGCGGTGCCAATGAGGGTCCACTTCAAGGGGGATCTCTTTCGGCAAAAATCTCTCAGCTGTATCTTCTGGATGTGCTCTATTTCGAGTATTTCAAGAAGACCTTTGATGCGTCTAAGAAAAACAAGGAAAAGACAGCCAAGGCTGTGGCAGACAAACTGGTATAGAAAGAAAAAAGAACTGCAGTATATAGTAAGAAGCTATATGAAATACTGCATTTATAGAATGAAAGAGAGGTAGAAGAAGTTGATTTATGACCATCTGGAAAATCTGGCGCGCTATCGCTTTGAAAATGAGAACATGGAAATTGCAAGAAAGTTTCTCCTCGAAGAAGATGTGCTGAACCTTAAGAAGACAAAGCATGTGATCAAAGAAGATGAGGTTTTCATAGTGCATCATGAAGGAATGCAGATTCCTCTGACTGAAGCAAGATATGAAGCGCATGAAAAGTATGTGGACATCCACATCACGCTGGAAGGAACTAATTTTATAAGAACAGCAGAGAAGAGAAGTCTGGAGAATACCACTGTTTATGACGAGGAGAATGACTTTATTCTTGGCGATTACCATGGAGAGCACTACACTGACAGTTTCATCGGAAAAGGATTTTTAGGAATCTATTTTCCAGAAGATGCGCATCTTGTTAATGCTTCACCAAGTGAGCCTCATAGGGTGGAAAAGTTTGTTGTGAAGGTGAAAATAAGAGAGTAGTCATGAAAGACAGATCGTCTGTATCTTCCCGAGAATGGGAACATACAGACGATCTGTTTTTTTATTTTTTATTTTTTGATTATTTATCATAAAACTGATTATAACAGTTTCATGCGGATAGATAGATGAAAGTGTCAGTCACAATACCGTAATATCAGCGAATTATACACACGTGGAATAATGGATGAGTCCTAGCCTTTATTGTCGTTTTGCTGATTTCATAAATTGTACGTAATTCTCGACAATTTATGAGTTTTGCAATCTCCTTGAAGATAAGAAAAAATAAGACCCGCGAAAGTCAGAGAGAATTCAGTTCTCGATAATGATCAAAGAGTACAGATTGATATGAAACCATGTAGTTGAAACAGAGGCATAAAGTCAAGATATTCATGTGCCTAAATCATTTCTGGGTATATCTACGAGGCTTTACATGACCAGTCTGTCTTTTATCCTTTTTACTTTTTGCATCCATGTCATGATTGAGAGAAAAGTGGTTTCTTCTTGCTAGAATCGAACATTTTCAAACAATAATAAAACAGACGATATAGAATTCGAAAAGAGAATGATTCTCCTTAAACGCAGTGAATTAGCGAATTGATAAAATTTGACATAAATCTTGACAACGGTTTCTATAAAGTCTAATATGAACACATAATAACAAAATAGAACATAAAGTAACATGAAACGGAGAGATGCACATGCTGGCAGAAGAAAGACTCACACAAATCTATAATTCAATAGTGAAGGATAAGGCTGTGAAAATAGATGAACTTGCACAGCTGCATAATGTTACACCCATGACCATCAGACGTGACCTGGATAAACTGACAGAAATCCATAAAGATGTCAGAAGGTGTCATGGTGGGGCAATCCTATCCGTGGAAGTAGACACAGAAGAGGAATTCGAGAACAAAATAAACATCAACGTGAATGAAAAGATCCAGGTGGCAGAAAAGGCGTTCTCGCTGATCAGGGATCACGATACTATTTATCTTGATGCTGGAACAACAAACCTTGAACTGGCTAAGCTCATTGCTGAGAGTGATCTTACATTGAATGTCATGACAAATGATATTGAAATCTCAAGAGCCCTCAGAAATTCCAGATGTGAAGTGCTTCTAACTGGAGGCGTCATGCAGAAATCCACTGGGTGTCTTGTGGGGAGCTTTGCAGAAGAGTTCATCTCCAAAATCAAGTTCAAGATCGCTTTCATGGGCGCTACAGCCATCAATGAGAACTTTGATGTTCTCACACCGTCCATAGAAAAAAGAACCATGAAACCTCTTGTCATCAGAAATTCAAGTAAGAGCTACATGATTGTGGATTCCAATAAGTTTGACAAGAGCTCCACGTACGTCATCTATAATCTGACAGATTTCACCGGTGTCATCACCACAAAGAAATTTGATCAGGAAGAACTGAAAAAAATCGAAGAAATGGGTATAGAACTGATTTGATTATATTGGGCAGATCGATAGAGATGCTTATATAAATATATTTTCTTGGAGGTATTATTATGGTAACAGGTCCAATGCTTCTCGTCATTTTTGTAGTTTCAATCGCTTTATTACTCCTTGCAATCATCAAGTTTAAGGTCAATCCGTTCCTTGCACTTATGGGTGTGTCGATTCTCACTGGACTAGGCGTAAGAATGCCACTTCCAGAGATCGCAGGAAATATATCTACTGGATTCGGTAACACCTTAAAGGGTGTTGGTATCGTCATCGGACTGGGTATCATACTTGGTCAGATCTTAGCAGAATCCAAAGCCATCAATTCCATTGCAGCAGGTATGCTGAAGAAAGTCGGCAATGCAAGAGCGAACTTAGCCCTTACCATGTCAGGCTGGCTGATCTCCATCCCGGTTTTCCAGGATGCGGCATTTGTCATCTTCATGCCTCTGGTAAGACAGATCAAGAAAGCCACAAAGAAACCTCTGGTTTCCCTTGTAGCATCACTTGGCGTAGGTACAATCGCAGCGCATTCCCTTGTTATCCCTACACCAGGACCCGTAGCAGTAGCCGGTAACATGAACCTCAATATAGGAACATTTCTGATTTATTCCATCATCGTATCTCTTCCAGCAACACTGATCGGTGGTGTGCTTTATGCTAAATACCTGGAAAAGCAGGCATTTAAAAATGGTACAGACACGGACTACCCAGATGAAGATCTGGCTTCAGATGGTAAGGTTGAAATGGATACAGCGAAGCTTCCTTCCATGGCGCTTTCCCTATTTGTACTGCTCTTCCCACTGGTACTTATCCTTGTAGGTAGTATCATGGCACTGGTTCTTCCAGAGGGAAATGCAGCTAAACCGATCTTCGCATTCTTCGGAGACAAGAACATCGCGTTGTTCCTTGGCGTCATCGTCGGATTCATCGCGCTGAAAGATTACTTCACGAAGTCCACAAATGAGATCATCATGGAAGCTACACAGTCAGCAGGACTGATCTTCCTGATCACTGGTGCAGGTGGCGGATTCGGTACTGTTATCAATGCCAGCGGTATTGGTCAGTTCCTTGTAGATACCCTCACCGCATTTAATATTTCGCTCATCGTTCTTGGTTTCGTCCTCAGTCAGGTATTAAGATCTGCTCAGGGCTCAACAACGGTAGCGCTTGTCACAACATCTTCCATCTTAGGACCCCTAGTAGCATCCACTGCAGTATCTCCAGTTCTTGTAGGTCTTGCAATCTGTGCAGGTGGTATAGGAATGTCACTGCCAAATGACTCCGGTTTCTGGGTACTTTCAAACTACTCGGGACTGACTGTCAAAGATACGATTAAAGCATGGACTGTAGGTGGAACCATTGTAGGTTTCAGCGCATTTGCTATCATCCTGGTCTTAAGCCTGATTCCAGGTCTTCCAGGACTTTACTAAAATTGTACCGGCAGAGGAGAAGATCCTCTGCCGGTATAGATTATAATAGATAGAAAGAAAGAGAGATGATGAAATGCTTCTAAGACATTATGAAGACATGAATAAATTTCAGATGGAAAGCATGAGAGGTGGAATAGGGACCGTTGAAGTTGTCCATTTACTCAATCCCAATGAGATGAAGGAGAAAGGAAGACTTTTTGCTGAAAATATTATGCCACCAGGAACCTCCATCGGACTTCATCCTCATTATGGAGACACGGAAGCGTATTACTTCTTGGAAGGCACAGGTCGTTATCAGAACAATGATGATTTCTTTGAGGTGAAAGCAGGAGATATCGCAGTGGTTGATGATGGAGATCTGCACGGAATAACAAATACTGGTGATGGACAATTAAGGTTCATTGCTCTGATTTTATTTACAGGAGAAAAGAAATGAAAAAAATATATATCATGCACACAAGTCTGGTTTCCCATAGTGACCTACAAGAACTGTTCCATGAGATCATTCCAGAGGCGGAAATCTTTAACATCGTTGATGACAGCCTGCTCCACGACGTCATGAAGAATGGCGCTGTAGACGAGAAAATAACTGGAAGAGTCTGCGACTATTTTCTGGCAGCAGAAAGAAACGGCGCTGACATGATCTTCAGTCAATGCTCCTCAGTGGGTAAAGCGGTGGATATCGCAAAAAACCTTGTCTCCATTCCAGTGGTCAAAGTGGATGAAGCCATGGCTGAAAAAGCCGTCAGAGAAGCAAAGAAGATCGGTGTGATAGCCACGGTGAAAAGCACCATGAGACCTAGTTGTGACCTTGTACTTGATAAGGCCAAGGAGCTGGGGAAAGAAGTTGAAGTTGTGGAGTACCTGGTAGATGGTGCGCTGGATATTCTGATGAAAGAGAAGAACAGAGACAAGCATAATGAACTGGTCCTTGAAATGGTGAAGAAAGCAGAAAAAGAATGCGACATCATTCTTCTTGCACAGGGCAGTATGGTTGTACTTCTTCCGACACTGAAGGATATCAATAAGCAGGTATTAACCAGCCCAAGATTGGGTGTAGAAAAAGCAAGAAAGGTATTAATGGGTGAATAAAATGAGTAAAATAGGATTTATCGGATTAGGCATCATGGGCGGACCCATGGCAAAGCAGATGGTCAGTAAAGGGAGTGAACTGCTGGTTTTCGACATCAGTGAAAAAGCGGTGGAAGACCTTGTAAGTGTAGGAGCAAAGGCTTCCACACCACTGGAAATCGGTGAAGTGTGTGACTTTATCTTCACCATACTTCCAAATGGATCTATTGTGAAAAGTACACTCTTCGGTGAAAAAGGTGCTGCAAAGAACATCAGACCTGGAACCGTCGTTATTGATATGAGCTCCGTAACACCAGTGGAGTCCAGATACTGCTATGATGAGCTGAAAAAGCTGGGTGCTTCCTTTCTGGATGCACCAGTAAGCGGTGGAGAACCAAAAGCCATAGATGGAACTTTATCCTTCATGGTCGGTGGGGATGAAGAAGCATACGAAAAGGCTCTTCCGCTCATGCATCAGATGGGTACCAGTGCAGTTCTTGTGGGCGGCTCCGGAAGTGGCTCCACGACGAAGCTTGCCAATCAGATCATCGTGAATCTCAACATTGCAGCCCTTGGAGAAGCCCTGGTTTTCGCCATGAAAGCCGGAGTGGATCCTGAAAAGGTCTATAATGCCATCAGAGGTGGACTTGCTGGAAGTGCGGTCATGGAAGCGAAAGCACCGATGATCATGAACAGAAACTTCAAAGCCGGAGGAAAGATCTCCATCAACCATAAGGACATCATGAATGTGGTTAACACAGCCCATGAGCTTGCTATACCGGTACCGATGTCTGCTCAGCTGTTTGAACTGATGCAGGGTCTTAAAGTAAGAGGGCTTATGGATGAAGACCATGGAGCACTGGTGAAGCACTTTGAGCAGCTTGCCGGTGTGGAAGTGAAGAAAGGGGAGAGATAAGATGGGCAACCTTAATCTGGATGTACTGAAAAGCTATCCGGTTCCTGATCTTCAGGAAGTGAACGCTCTCTATGAGGAAGCACTGAAAAAGCAGAACAAGAAGATCGTGGTTCTGGATGACGATCCTACAGGCGTACAGACAGTGCATGATATTTATGTCTATACTTCCTGGGATGAAGAGACAATAACTAAGGGATTCATGGATGAGAACAGTGTGTTTTTCATCCTGACCAATTCCAGAGGATTCACCAGTGAGTATACAAAGACCGTTCATGAAGAAATCGGAAGAACCCTGGAGAAGGTTTCAAAAGAAACCGGAAAGGAATATATTCTTATTTCCAGAAGTGATTCCACCATGAGAGGTCATTATCCTTTAGAAACAAGCACACTGAAAAATACCATCGAAAGCATAAATGGCAAGAAGTTCGACGGCGAAATCATCTCACCTTTCTTCATGGAAGGTGGACGTTACACCATCGGAAATGTGCATTACGTCAAGGAAGGAAACCAGCTTGTTCCTGCCGGTGAGACGGAATTTGCAAAGGACAAGACATTCGGTTATAAAAGCTCCCATATCGGAGAGTATGTAGAAGAGAAGACAAAAGGCGAATTCAAAGCCGAAGACACGACCTACATCACGCTGGAAGAACTGAGAAACCTCGATATTGATGGAATTACAGAAAAGCTTATGGCGGTTGAAAACTTCAACAAGATCGTGGTGAATGCCATAGACTATCTGGATATCAAGATTTTCACAGTGGCGTATATTAACGCTTCACTGAAAGGAAAAAATCTCATGTTCAGAAGCGCAGCGGCAGTACCGAAGGTGCTAGGCGGCGTCACGAATGCGAATCTTCTCACAAAGGAGCAGCTCATTGAAAAAGACAACCATAACGGTGGGATTGTTCTTATCGGGTCTCACGTGAACAAGACGACGCTTCAGTTTGAAGATCTTAAGAATACAAAAAAGCCTATGGAATTCATAGAATTCAATCAGCATCTTGTTCTGGTAGAGAACGGTCTGGAAAAAGAAGTGGAAAGAGTGATCCATATCGCAGAAGAGAATATCAGACTGGGAAAAAATGTTGTAGTATATACTAGAAGAGAAAGATTCGACCTTGACACCGACGACAAAGACAAGCAGCTGGAGGTTTCTGTGAAGATCTCTGATGCAGTAACGAGCATAATTGGCAAACTTCAGGTGAAGCCAAGTTTCATCATCGCAAAAGGTGGCATCACCTCCAGTGATGTAGGAACAAAGGCGCTTAGAGTGAAGAAAGCGCTGGTCATGGGTCAGATCAAACCAGGGATTCCGGTATGGATGACCGGTGAAGACAGTAAATTCCCTCAGATGCCCTATATCATCTTCCCAGGAAATGTGGGAGAAGTGGACACGCTGAAGGAAATCGTAAATTTACTGTCATAGAGGGTTATTATGTTAATTAATCTGAATGAAGCCTTCAGACTTCAGGACAACCTTGTTGCCTTTAATTTCTATAATCTGGAAACCCTGGCGGGAATCCTTGAAGCCGCCGAGGAAGAAAACAGAATCGTCATCGCATCCTTTGGTGAAAGCTATATAAGGCAAGCACCCCTGTCTGTCATAGCAGCCATGGTGAAAGCTTATGGAGGAATCACCAAGGTGCCTATAGTGCTTCATCTTGATCATGCTTCGGATTTCGATATTATAAAAGAAGCCATAGATCTAGGGTTCACCTCTGTGATGTATGATGGATCAAAACTTCCACTTGAGGAGAATATAAGGACAACCAGAGAGGTTGTGGAGTATGCGGCAATGCGAGGCGTATCCGTTGAAGGAGAACTAGGCTATCTTAACAAGGAAGATGGAAGCGATGAAGTGGAAATCATCTGCACCACGGTGGAGGATGCATCGTATTTCATCCAGGAAACAAAGGTGGATGCACTGGCCATCGCAGTGGGTAATGCCCATGGACTTTACAGAAGAAAACCTGACATCAATTTAAAAAGAATACAGGAAATCTATCAGGAAACGAAGACCCCTCTGGTACTTCATGGCAGCTCCGGAATAACAAAGGAAGTGCTTACAGAAGCGTTCAGTCTTGGTATAAGAAAGATCAATGTGAATACTGAACTTGCTCTGGCAGGAAGTAGAGCCGCTTATGAATATATCAAAGAGCATGGAGACATGGCGAGATTTGAAAATGTCATGACTCAGGCAAAAGTTGAAATGAAAAAAGTGTCAAAATCGTTTCTTACAATTTAAAAGGTTCTGAATCAGCTGTTTGGCTGATTCAGAACCTTTTATTTCTATTTTCTAGAAGCGTAATCATCAGTCAAATATGATAAAGTATGATAAAATAGGAATATAAACAGATTTTATGTTTTTATTATTATTTTGGTGTTATAATAGATTGAGGTGAGAATATGAAAATTCTTAATATTATGTTCGAAAATATTGATGTTTTTAAAGAAGGAGTAAATATCGATCTTACGGCAAAAGATCGTGTATCAGACACGAGTCAGGTTTATCAGTTATTTGATCGTATTTATACTCAGAAACTCATAGGTATAACTGGACCCAATGCCTCAGGCAAAACTACATTATTAAGACTTTTGCAACTAGCGCTGAATATTGTAGTAAACAACTTCGGATTAAATGATATTGAACTGTCTGATGGTATTATAAAAGATGACACAGTAATGCGCGTTGATTTTTACGCTCAAGATATACTTTACCGTCTTGAATCGATTATTGGAATAAAAAAAGATACATTAAAAAGAGAATACTATTTTAAAGAAGAAATCGTATATAGAAAACATAAATCAGAAATAACCAAAAAAGATAGTATTAAAACTTTTGAGATTGTGGTATTAAGACGATCTGAAATGAATAGTGAATCTATTAAATTTCTGAAACCTTACGATAGTATTGTTACCCAATATATTGAATCAGGTCCGATTTTTGTGAATACGCTGATTAACACGAACGCTAATTACTTCAATTCCAGCACGAAGAGTGTTATGAGCTTTATCAATTTATTTGATAATAGCATTGAAGACATTATGTCTGAGTCAGAGAATAATGATCTGATGATTAAATTTAAAAATAGAAATAGTCAATATATAAGATCTACTTTATATGATGCTGATAAATATCTTTCATCCGGAACGATAAAAGGAAGTAATATTTTAAACAAGATTGCCTTTGTAATGAAAACGGGAGGCTATTTGATTATTGATGAAATCGAGAATCATCTTCATAAGAAATTAGTAGAATTATTAATAGATCTGTTTAGTGATGATGATGTTAATGTTAATGGCGCGACACTGATTTTCACAACTCATTATTCTGAAATATTTGATACTGTTGATAGAAAAGACAATATTTATGTTCTAGTGAGGGATGATAAGTACGCATCAATCCTTCTCAGGTATTCTGACATAATAAAACGAAATGATATTAAGAAGAGTGAAATTTTATTGTCTAATTATATAGAAGGAACATCTCCAAAGTATGAAGATATATTGAAGGTCAAGAGGTTTTTATGCGAATTAGTGAGATCATAAAGGACGAAGTCTATGTGTTATGTATTTGTGAGGGCAAAGCTGAAGAAGATATAATGAATATGTTGCTTGATATGGATATGCTAGTTTTCAGCAGATCTGATTTGATTGATAATAAGATTATTAAAAGATGTTCGGTTCAAAAAATACAAGAGAAATATCTTAATATCAGCTACGAGAAACCAGTATATATTATACGCGTCTTGGACTCTCGGAATGAAAAATTCAAACTGTCAAAAGTTTATCAAGAACGTTATGGAAGTAAAATCATAAATCTGTTAACAAGACCTGAAATAGAAATTCTGATTATAATAGATAAAGGCGATTATAGCACATACTCTAGGAAGTATAAGAGTACCATAAAGCCTAGTGACTACTGCAAGACAAATTATAGAATTAATAATATAAAGAGTTCTGGTATTATGAACAGTGTTTTTCCTTCTTTAGAATCACTTTTGAATGCATTGAAGATATATAATAAATATAAGCCGAAAGGTGAACATTCGATTTACAGCATAATTAAAAATTATAAGTAAGATTAGAATGTTGCTAACCTATATTGATGAAATCAGGCACTTTTAGAGCAGATTAAACTTTGTAATCAGATGCTCTACAACAGTCTCAGGAGAATCATTATTCATATGAAACTTATTTGTGACCTTTAGCAGAGATCTTTTATAATAAGTGATGTCTTTCTTGATTTCCGAGATATAATACTTTTTATGCGAATTCTTGTACTCGTCATCTTTATAGGAGACATCATTCTGATCACTGAAAACAAGACGCTCAAAAATATTCTCCGGCGAATCTTGAAGTTCTATGGCAATGACATCAGCCCGATCTATATATCTGTTAAAGTTTTTGGCGTAGTAGATCGGTGAAATGACAAAGACTTTATCCTCCGGCTTATTCATGATATGTTTGATGACTTGTCCTCTTTTTTTATCACGCCCATAAACTGTTTCTGTGGTTACAAATTCTTCCAGAGTAACATTGTAATATTTAATTACTTCAGCATCCAGATCATAGAATCTCTGCCCTAAGCGCTGGGCTAGAAGCTCTCCTGTTGTTGTCTTTCCTACATTTGATATCCCAAATAGAAGGATATTCATTATTTTCACCTAACCTTTCCTAGTCTGTTAACTATCAGGGTATATATATTATTTTACCATCAGAATATTCATATCGAAATGATTTTAAAATAAATTTGACATACAGCAAATAAATGTAACAACTAATATAAAAAATATGACATGGTCTTTATAGAAGGTCATACACTTCCATGCACAGCTTTTCACGTCATCCAAATTATAGTATCATAGTTTTTGAAGGATATAGCAGAGGAGATTAAGGCTTTGATTCTTCGTAGAGTAAATGCTTAAAAACGGATATTTCAAGAGACAAATACGAAGAACATAATTATTTCCTCTTAGATCACTTATTACAGCTATTATATTATAAAAGAGAATGGAGGCTGAAATGATACTTTCAGAAGAAGATGCAGCGTTATACTACAAGCTTTGGTTACCCTTGATAGACTATGTTAATCACAAAAACAAAATATTCAGCGACATAAAGGTTGATACAAAGTCAAATAATCTTGATCCCCATAAAGTAAAGAAAATTACCGACAAGCTTTGGGACGATGTATCGGTTATCGATGATTACCTTTCAAAACATAAGGATACTCTCCCGGAAGAGCACAAAATGATTATAAGCAGCTGGAAAAGACGTATTAGCGGGGAGTTCATTATTGAGCGCCACCTTAAAAAAGGAAGTATGTTCATTTTTCTGGATAATGATGAAGTCTATAAGGTAAGTGGAATTACTACCAGTTGGAATGACATGTTTGGATATAGGCCTCTACCTGTTATTCTGAAAGCAACACTCATGCCATTTAAAGAAGTCATCATTTCCGATGGGTTGGTGATTCCTTATGACATCGTTGTTGGACATAATATAGCAGAGGGGATAAAGAAGACATATCTTGAAGCAAAAAAACTTGGGCTAATCCATATGAGCTTATAATTTTTTTGATGACAGGAGTATTCTGGCAAAGGTTGGATCTTTGAATGGTATCTTGATTCTCTTCGGAGAGCTTAGTCATTGGGACAAGATTCCTTAGTTACCTGAGATGATCTGGATGGCGAACTGGAATTTACCATCTCAACTTAAAGGACAAGGCAGGTCTCCTTAATTCAGTGTGATGGTGTAAAATTCTTCTCAGATTCTGCTGTGATTTCGTTCGTACAAGACTATTTGCATAAAATGCACAAAGATTCCTCGTTCAGATTGTGAATGCAGGTGACTTTGTGCATCTTTTTTTAATCTTTTGAGTATTCCATCTAAAACAGAAGTTTGAAAATCTTATTGTTGTTCTAAATCAATAAAAGTCGAAGAACGGTAAGCGTCAAATAGACATAATGAAAGGTCTGAAGTTTAATATTAAACTTCAGAC
>CAZXUT010000043.1:0-31611 GCA_964643785.1 uncultured Proteiniclasticum sp. | reverse complement strand
TTGAGCTTGATGGAAGTTACATTGACAAACTGGAACTTACTTTTTCAATTGGCCTAACAAACAGAAGTTCTATGGATACACCGAAAGATAAGTTATAATGTAATAAACAAGCATAATTATGGTATTATTTATTTTATACTACTGACTTTTTATTTATATCTGGTAGAAGTAATATTTAAATTTTGGAGGGTATTTATGGGGATCAAGGCTGTCGTTTTTGACCTGGATGGAGTTTTGGTCAACACGGACAGATTTCATTATCTTGCGTGGAAGAGCATACTACAGGACCTGGGTAAAGATTTTTCGGTTGAAGACAATGAACAGATAAAAGGTATCGCCCGTTCAAGGTCTCTGGAAATTCTTCTGCAGATGAAAGATATCAAGATGAGCGAAGTCGAGAAGATGCGGGTTCTTCGAAAGAAGAACAATCTGTATCTCGAATACATTACTGAAATTGATGAAGATTATTTATTAGCAGGTGTTCGGGAATTTCTGGAACTGCTTAAATTCAATGGCTTGAGGACTGCAATTGCATCCACCAGCGACAATACGTCTCTTGTTCTTGAAATGACGGGATTAAAGAAATACTTTGATGTAATCATTGACGGATATAAAGTGAAAGCACCTAAACCCAATCCGGAGGTCTATCTGGTAAGTGCAATAGAGCTTCAGATAGAACCTGATGAATGCGCTGTCTTTGAGGACAGCAGAGCTGGAGTGCTTTCAGCAAAACGTGCAGGTATGAAGGTTGTTGCAGTAAGTGAAAGAATGATCGGTGAAGCGGATAAGTGCGTGGCAAGCCTGGAAAATCTGGATATGGACATATTAAAATTTTAGTCCAACATGAGGAGGAAACTTTCATGAAAACAGCAGCCTTTTTTGACATAGACGGAACACTTTACAGAGAAGTGTTCATGAAAGAATTATTCAAAAGAATGATCAAAAGCGAGATCATCAAGGAAGAAGACTGGTATACACAAGTAAAACCGTATTATGATAAGTATGACCGAAGAGTTGGTTCCTATGATGATTATCTGATCAAGATGGCTAATATATATACATTGGCAATTAAAGGATATCATCATAGTTTCATTGAACACATCATTCATAATGTGGTACGTGACATGGGACTGAGAAATTATCTCTTTACGAGGAATCGGATCAAATGGCATAAGAATGAAGGTCATAAAGTAATCACCATCTCAGGAAGCCCCATTGAACTCGTAAAAGAAATGGCAAGTCTACATGATTTTGACGACTTCAGAGGTTCGATTTATCCCATGGATGAGAAGGAATGTTATACTGGTGAAGTCATACCCATGTGGGATGGGAATTCTAAAAAGAAGGCGATCTTTGAGTTAAGAGATCTCTATGACATCGATCTGGATGCTTCGTATGCCTATGGAGATACAGCGGGCGATTTTACGATGTTCAAGCTTGTAGGACATCCTATATTAGTGAATCCTACTCGTGAACTGGTGAATCTGGTACTTCAGGATCCTGAAGTGAGAAAGAAAGCTGAAGTTGCAGTAGAAAGAAAAGATATTATCTATCATGTCAAGATTGATGATCTGGAGATAGAATAAAAAATATGAAAAGAGGGATGAGCAATGCTGGTACAAAATGAACGAATTCCAGTGGCCGTCAACTCTTCTGATTTTACCTTAAAATATCGTGGTGAAGAAATCATCAAAGATTCGATTTTCTTTGATTTAGAACATTACCTTTACAAAGAACCCATCGCCATTGGTGTTTTCGGCGCAGCGATTTATCAGGAAGAGAAGAAGGCTGTAGTAACAACACAGTATATGATTGAAAACAGAAAAGATGCAAGAACGATTCTGAAGATGACGAGGGATTATTTTGAGTCCATGAAAAGCGATGGTAAAAAATATATCGTCACCTTTTCTGGAAACAACGATTTTCTGGTGATCAATCATCTCTTTAAGAAATATGAGATTGATTATAATTTCGCGGAAGAATTCGAGCTTGTGGATATTCAAAAAGAATATGAAGCAAAGTATAACAAGAATATAGGACTAAAGAATCTGGAAAGGTTACATCAGATCGAAAGAGGTGGTGAACTGATCTCTGGTATGACTTTAGCAAAAACATTTTCTAAGATCATCAAGGATCATGGCTATATCAAAAGAATGCCCGAAGAGAAAATCACAAGAATCATGAAATACAATGAACAGGACGTAGTGAATCTCTTTAACATCATGAATCAATGGGAAGAGGTCACCATGGAAGATGTTCTGAGTCTTGAAGAAAAACTTCTTGTTGAGAAACAGATCAAGATTGAAATGAAAAGACTGCTTCAGTTAGAGTCAATGAAGAATCAGGAAAATACAGTTCCTTTGGAAGACATGACTGGAGAAATGGGCTAAGAATGAAATGTACTTTTCTTAAAACGAAAGTCATTATAAAACCTGCATGATATCATGCAGGTTTTATAATGTTCAAAAGTAGGAACGAATAGAAAAGGTTGAAGAAGAAACTCATCTATACATTGATAACCATCGGATTATTCTGTAGAATTGAGTATAAGATAAAGAATATGCCAAAAAATATGAAGTGTTAAAAAATTATAGGAAGGATGAATGGATACAGAATCCATAGGTGGAAAAGATGGGATTTAATTTCAGAAAAAGAATCAGACTTGGAAAATTATTCAATTTGAATATCGGTAAATCAGGCGCAAGCATCTCTTTTGGAGCGAAAGGCTTCAGACAGAGTTTCAGCACAAGAGGCAGCTCCAGAACCACATTCAGTCTTCCAGGAACAGGCTTATCCTATAGTAAAGCAATCAGTGCAAAGTCCATCTTGAAGAAATTCGGAAACAGAGATGTGTTTAAAAGTCCATCAAGTTCAGCTGATCCCGAAACACAGGTTAATGCATATCGGGAAGACATTGCGCTGATCACGACACTTCACCACTTCGAAGATTATCCTAGTGGTATTGACTGGGAGGAAGTGAAGACCGAAAGGGAACCATTTGAAAAGGGAAAACCTGGTCCTCACACGAAAGAAGCAATGAAATTTGTTGAAGAGAATAAACCTGGATTATTTGCCAGGGTTTTTGCTAAAGGGGATTTTAAGGACAAGTCAAAAGAGGTTCTTAAGGAAGCCGAAATCATGGATGAAGAACTCTACTCCGCCTGGGAACATAACAGAATCATCGCTGAGCGCATGATGAATGAAGACAAAGACAGTTATCTGGAAGTACTGGAAGATCTGAAGCTAAGTGAAGAACTGGGGCATTATATAAGGTCAATGGACTTCAGTTATACGGATCATGATTCTCTGAAAGTAGAACTCTCTTTGAGCATTGATGATTTTATCCCGGAGGAGTACAAGGCTTTGACGCCAACCGGAAAACTATCGATTAAAAAATATACCAAAACAGAATACTATGACATCGCAAACCAGTTTGTATCAGGACTTGTTCTACGCACAGCGAGAAACCTGTTGAATATCCTTCCTGTGGAAGATGTTTTCATCAATGTATGGGAAACAGAAAAAAACAAGTATAGCGGAGTTGACGAAAATCAGAGAATCTTGTCCATCCTCATCGACAGGGATACTTTCAAGAAGATCAATCTTGAAAAAGTGAATCCCTATGATGCATTGACCAATTTCAGACATGAAATTGAGTTCGTCAAAACAAGAGGATTTAAAGAGGTCACAGAACTTGCAATATAAACACAATGGCTTCACAAAGATGAAGCCATTTTTTTGCGGTAAATTTCATCTATTGATTTCGCGTTGAATAGATGATGACTGGACCACTTAAATAACATCCTCTATAAGTTTAGAAATAACGTGAATGAGGAAGAAATTTAACTTTCTTTTAATATAGATTTGGTAAAATCTGATTGTTCACTTGGAATATCATCGATTGAAGCTTATTTGGTGAAAAAACGAGAAAAACAGAGAAATTAAGAGAAAGAGCCGGTCATAAACAGAAAATGAAGAAAAATAGCTGCATAATCCTGATTTTTTATGATGAAGGGTATTTACAAATGACATCGAAGATGTTATTTTATTATCGTAGCTGTTAGCACTCATTGAGTGCGAGTGCTAGTAAAGGGGTGAAACGGATGTCAAATCAGATGGACAGCAGAAAACTTGAAATACTGAAAGCGATTGTTACGGACTATATCATGACTGGTGAGCCTGTAGGATCGAGAACCTTAGAAAAAAAATACCAGCTCGGTATCAGTTCTGCCACCATCAGAAATGAAATGTCTGACTTGGAAGAGCTTGGTTATCTCGATCAGCTTCATTCATCCTCGGGTAGAATTCCATCCGCCAAGGGATATAGGATGTATATTGATAAACTGATGACACTGGAATCGTTGAGTCCCGAAGAAGCTCGGTTTATCGAAGAGAAGATCATCACCATGGCTGCTTTTGAGATCGATAAGATCATGAGACAGACAGCGATGATGCTCTCAGAACTTACAAACCTTGCAGTTGTGGCAAAGAAACCGAGTCTATCGAAAGCTCATGTGAAGAACATACAGCTGATCAATGTGGAAGAAAACACGATCCTGGCAGTCATTATGGTGGATCATGGAGCGATTACACATAAACTGATCAGGCTGAATCATTCGCCTGAACCGGAAGTGCTGATGAACATCTGCAATCTGCTCAATCTGAAACTGAAGGGCATGAATATTGAAGAAATAAATCTTCATATCGTCAACAGTCTGAAAAATGATCTGGAAGGATATGATGAGCTGTTTCTTTCGATTCTATCAGCAGTTTACGAAAGTCTGAATGAGGATGCCTCGGAAAACAGATACTTTGTTGATGGAACTTCCAAAATACTGAACTATCCCGAATTTTCCGATGTCAATAAAATGAAGGATTTTTTGGCGCTTCTTGAACAACCGGATCTTCTTTTTCATGATGCTGACGAGTTCAGTGATGATATGCTAATCACATTGGGAGAAGAACTTAGTTTACCAGAAGCGAAGGATTTCACGATTATCACTGCCAGTTATAAGTTCAATGATGAAAATGTAGGTACGATCAATCTGATCGGACCGAAGAGACTGGATTATTCCAAGGTAGTGTCAATCATAAATAATGTAAAGAAAGAGCTGAGCAAAAGGCTCAATGAGGAGGATGCAAATGACGGAGGATAAGAACAAAGATCTTGAAGATGTCGTTAAGGAAATAGAAAAACGATTGAAATCAGAGCAAGAAGAAGCTGAAAATATGGAAGAGGTTTTTGTAGAGGAATCTGAAGATGTTGAAACACTTGAGGGTGAAGAGACAAGAGATGAGGAAACAAAAGAACAGGTAGAGAATACGATTGATATGAAAGAACTATTTAGAAAAAAGAAAGAAATGCTTGAAGGCATCAAGAAACTGGAAAATGAAAATCAGACGTTGAAAGACAGACTGACAAGACTTCATGCAGAGTATGAAAATTATAGAAAAAGAACTCAGAAAGAAAAAGAAGGTATCTACTCGGATAGTATAGTTGAAGTGGTCAAAGAGCTGCTTCCGGTACTTGATAATCTGGAAGCCACAATGAAGGTTGAATCTGAAGATTTGAACTCCTTAAAAAAGGGTGTAGATATGACCTTGGTACAGTTCAAGGAAGCACTTCTTAAACTTAACGTTTCTGAAATAGATACAATGGCACCCTTCGACCCGAACTTTCACGAAGCAGTAATGCATGTGGATGATCCGTCTTTAGGTGAAAAAGAGATTGTTCAGGTTTTTCTCAAAGGATATCAGAGAGATGAAAAAATTATAAGATATAGCGTCGTACAAGTCGCAAATTAGGAGGAATAATAACATGGCAAAAGTAATAGGTATTGATTTAGGTACAACAAACTCAGTAGTAGCAGTAATGGAAGGTGGAGAACCAGTTATCATTACAAGTTCAGAAGGTGGAAGAACCACACCATCTGTTGTCTCCTTTCAGGCAAATGGAGAAAGACTCGTAGGACAGGTAGCAAAAAGACAGGCAATCACAAATACAGAAAGAACCATTGCATCTGCAAAGAGACATATGGGTACTGACAAGAAATATAATATTGAAGGAAAAGACTACACTCCACAGGAAATATCAGCAATGGTATTAGGTAAGCTTAAGGCAGATGCTGAATCTTACCTTGGAGAAAAGGTGAATCAGGCGGTCATCACAGTTCCAGCATACTTCAATGATTCACAAAGACAGGCGACCAAGGATGCAGGTAGAATTGCAGGACTTGAAGTACTGAGAATCATCAATGAACCAACTGCTGCGTCTCTAGCTTATGGTCTTGACAAAGGCGATGAAGCACACAAGATTCTTGTATTTGACTTAGGAGGCGGTACCTTCGATGTATCTATCCTTGATCTTGGAGATGGTGTGTTTGAAGTGCTTTCCACAGACGGTAACACACAGCTTGGTGGAGACGATTTTGACGATAGAGTCATGAATTACATAGCTGATGAATTCAAAAAGAACAATGGTATTGATTTAAGATCCGACAAAATGGCACTTCAGAGACTCAAAGAAGCCGCTGAAAAGGCTAAGGTCGAGCTATCATCATCTACATCTACAACCATCAATCTTCCATTTATCACAGCAGATGCAACAGGACCAAAGCATATTGAAATGACACTGACAAGAGCGAAGTTCAATGAGCTTACAGGTGATCTTGTGAAGGCGACCATCGGGCCTATGAAGAAAGCGCTTAGTGACGCTGGCCTAACTATGAATGATATTGACAAGGTAATTCTTGTTGGTGGATCTACAAGAATTCCTGCTGTCATTGATACAATCAAGGAATTCACAGGTAAAGAACCTTCAAAGGGTGTTAATGCAGATGAAGTGGTTGCACTAGGTGCAGCAATTCAGGCTGGTGTACTTACAGGAGAAGTAAAGGATATTCTTCTGCTTGACGTTACACCACTTACACTTGGACTGGAAACTTATGGTGGGGTATCAACTCCAATCATTGAAAGAAATACAACTATTCCTACAAAGAAGAGCCAGATCTTCACAACAGCTGCAGATGGACAGACATCCGTTGAAGTCCATGTAGTACAGGGTGAAAGACAGATGGCTGCTGACAACAAGACACTTGGAAGATTTACACTTTCAGGTATCGCATCTGCCAGAAGAGGTGTTCCACAGATCGAAGTCACCTTCGATATCGATGCCAATGGTATCGTCAAGGTTAACGCCATGGATAAGGCAACAAACAAGGAAGCGAATATCACAATAACAGCATCCACTAATCTGTCCGATGACGAAATCGATAAGGCAGTAAAAGAAGCTGAAAGATTTGCTGAGGAAGACAAGAAGAAGAAAGAAGAAGTAGAGACAAAGAACAATGCTGACCAGGCAATCTATCAGACTGAAAAGTCTTTAGAAGAACTGAAAGAAAAAGTAAGTGAAGAAGATAAAGTAAAGGTCAACGAGAAAATTGAAGTGCTGAAGAATATCAAAGACAGCAATGACCTGGAAGCAATAAAGAAAGCCACCGAAGAGCTGACAAATGAGTTCTATGGCGTATCCTCAAAGATCTATGAGGCGGAAGCGGCTCAAAATCAGGCTGCAGATGCTGGACAGGCTGGAGATGCTGGTGCACAAGGACCACAGGGTGATAATGTAGTCGATGCAGATTTCAAGGTTGAGGATGATAAAGAATAAGGTTATAATACTAAAGGAGTTCAATAGGGATGGGCAATATTGCCCTTCCCTAATTGAAATTAATCCGTATTCTATGCCTTTTCTGAAGGCAGTTCGAAATAATAGGTGGTGTAAAAATGGCGAAAAGAGACTTATATGAGGTTTTAGGACTTCAGAAGGGTGCCGACGAAAAACAGATTAAGAGTGCTTTCAGAAAGCTTGCGATAAAATATCATCCGGATAAAAATCCAGGTGACAAGGAATCTGAAGAGAAATTCAAAGAAATCAATGAGGCCTATCAGGTTCTCTCCGATCCTCAGAAGAAAGCGCAGTATGACCAGTTTGGTACGACTGAATTCAATGCTGGCGGAGCTGGAGCTGGTTATAACACTCAGGACTATGGAGATTTCGGAGATATTTTCGAATCCTTCTTTGGTGGCGGATTCGGTGGTGGTGGATCCAGAAGAAGAACAGGACCAAGACGTGGTGCTGATCTTGAATATAGACTGGATCTTACATTCGAAGAAGCTGTGTCTGGTATAGAAAAGGATGTTACGATTACAAGAACCGAGGATTGTGATGTCTGCAATGGTTCAGGAGCCAAGAAAGGTTCCACACCTGCAACTTGTAAGACATGTCATGGTCAGGGATCTGTAAGAGTGCAGAGACAGACACTCTTTGGGAATATGGTGCAGGAAACGGTATGTCCTACCTGTGGCGGTGTCGGTGAGATGATTTCTGACCCTTGTGATAACTGTAAGGGTAAAGGTCAGGTAAGGCAAAGAAGAAAGATCAGTGTAAAAGTTCCTGCGGGAGTTGACACTGGTAATGTAATGCCACTAAGAGGGCAGGGAGATAAAGGAGCCAAGGGAGGTCCTGCGGGAGATCTTCATATTGTGATCAATGTGAAGCCTCATAAGTTCTTTATCAGAAAAGGAAGCGATATTTATGTCGACACTCATATCAATATTGCTGAAGCGGCTCTTGGTAAAGAAGTAAAGGTGCCTACCGTGGATGGGGATGTATCCTATGAAATCCCAGCTGGAACTCAGTCTGGAACACTTTTCAGATTAAAAGGAAAAGGTGTAACCATGGTGAATTCCAGAAGTGGAGCGCGTGGAGATCAGTACGTCAATGTGATCGTGGATGTACCGAAGAAGCTGAACAATGCTCAGAAAGAAGCTCTATATCAGTTTATGGAAGCTTCAGGACAGATCGTCGATCGTGAGAGAGATGACAAGAAAGACAAAAAAGAAAAGAAGAAGTTTGGTATTTTCTAAAGAGGATACGCTTACAGATAAAAAAGTGATGGCCTCAGTTGTTCATAATTGAATGACTGGGGCTAATACTTTGTAGTGGTTTCTAATTTACTATAACTGAAATAAGTGTATTATAATAAGAGAAAGCTCTATGAAGAAGAACTGAAATATTTAATTGCAAATAAGAGAAGTAACTCTCATCCTCCACATTGGCAATCAGTCCTGGGAATAGAAGAAGAATAAGACTAAACTGACTATAAAATTATGGATCAGAAGAGATAAGATAACGAGCAAAGACAACTTAATAAATAGCAGACAAATGCAAAAAGGTAAAACATAGGAGATGAAAAGATGAGCAAATGGAATGAAATCAAGATTGTTCTAATGGAAGAGGACTTAGAGTATATACAAGGGATTCTGTACTCGATGGATGTCAAAGGTGTTTCCATTGAAGATCCTAACGACATGCTTGGGAGAGAGGAAGGGCCGCTGACCTGGGATTTTGCCGATATCAATATATTCGAATATGGGAAAGACAAAGCGGTGGTAAGAGCCTATTTTAACATCGATGTGGATGTGAAAGAAATCATAAGTGAAATTGAAACCAGAATTGAGCGTGCGAAAGAATTTGATGTGAATATCAAGGAGTATGAGATTTTTTCGGAAGAAGTGAATGAAAATGACTGGGCCAATGAATGGAAAAAATATTACAAACCAACAAAAGTTGGAAACAGATTTGTCATAAAGCCTTTGTGGGAAGAGTATGAAGCCAAGGGGGATGAAATTATTCTCAATATGGATCCCGGCATGGCTTTTGGTACGGGTACCCATGAAACCACAAGACTGTGCCTTGAAGCCATTGAGCATTATATGAAGAAGGATACCAGAGTGTTTGATATCGGTACTGGTTCAGGAATTCTCGCCATCGGCGCTTCCTTACTAGGCGCAAAAGATGTAGTGGGTGTGGACCTTGATATTGTAGCCGTAGATTCGGCAAAAGAAAATGTGAAGTACAATCATCTGGAGAATGTTGAAATTCTCCACGGGAATTTAATGGATGTGGTAGAGGGGACAGCAGACATTATCGTTGCGAATATCATTGCAGAAGTCATCCTGATTCTTATTGATGATGTGAAGAAAATGATCAATAAGGACGGTGTATTTATCTCATCAGGAATTATTCGAGAGAAAGAAAAAATGGTTACAGACGCTCTTCATGAAAAAGGATTTTCAATAAAAGAAGTAAGAAGAGAAGGTGAGTGGGTCTGTATCGTTTCAGAGGTGTCCCATGCATAAGTTTTTTACAGATGAAATAGAAGAGTCTGTTGCAATTATCTCCGGAGATGATCACAAACATCTGTCTAGAGTACTTCGCCTTAAAGAAGGAGACTCAGTCATTATAAATGACTTGAGCGGAGTAGACTATCTGGGATGGATTGAAGTCATTGATAAACTGAATACCAGAATCGAATTGAGAGAGAAAATTGATATCAGCAACGAAAGCTGTCTTGAAATCACCTTATATCAGGGAATTCCGAAAGCTGGTAAGATGGATCTCATTGTCCAGAAATCAACTGAACTTGGCGTACTTAGAATTGTGCCCGTCGTCACTGAAAGAGTTGTGGTTAAAAATAGTTCCGAATTCAAAAAACTCGACCGATTAAGAAGAATCACGCTGGAAGCTGCGAAGCAGTCTAAAAGAAGTAGAATTCCTGTCATTGAGATACCAATCTCATTTCAGGAAATGCTTCAGGACATGAAGAAAAATCAGATACTTATCGTACCTTATGAAAACGCAGAGAACTACGGTTTCATTTCTCTGAAAAACGAACTTGCGGCGCTTGCATCCTGTGGGATACTGATAGGACCTGAAGGGGGTTTTTCTGATGAGGAAATCACTCTATTACATGAAAGAGGGGCGAAAATTGTAACGTTAGGCAAAAGGATTCTGCGTACTGAGACAGCAGGTTTTACTGCAATAACGATGGCTCAGATGCTCTATGGTGATATGGGAGGAAGATTATAGATGAAAGTTGCATTTCAGACCCTTGGCTGTCGTGTGAATCTTTATGATTCAGAAGCCATGATCGAAATGTTCAAGAAGGATGGATACGAACTGGTAGACTTCAATGAATTTGCAGATGTATATGTAATTAACACCTGTACTGTCACCAGCATGGGAGATAAAAAATCAAGACAATATATCAGCCGTGCGAAAAGAACCAATGAGGATGCTGTTGTAGCTGTTGTAGGCTGCTATTCTCAGGTAAGTAAAGACGATGTGATGCAGATTCCGGGAGTGGATGTAATTCTTGGGTCAAGGAATAAAAGTGATATCGTCTTCCACGTGAACCGTTCCAGAGCTGAAAGAAAACAGATTGTAGAGGTGACAGACAAGCTTATACTGAGTTCGAAATTTGAGGATCTTGGTGTTACAGGATACGAGGGAAAGACACGAGCTTTTCTTAAAATTCAGGATGGATGCAACCGCTTCTGCTCGTACTGCATCATTCCTTATGCGAGAGGTGGATTATCAAGCAAGAACCCTGGCAGCGTTCTAAAGGAAATCAGGAAGCTTGCTGAAGAAGGTTTTTCGGAGGTTATTCTCTCAGGTATCCATATCGCATCCTATGGACATGATTTACCTCAAAAAACGGATCTTCTGGATCTGCTGGAAGAAATAGAGTCTATAGAAGGAATAAAAAGAGTCAGAATCGGTTCCATTGAGCCGATGTTCTTCAAAAATGGAAGAATGGACCGGATTATCAAGCTGAAGAAACTATGTCCTCATTTCCATCTGTCACTGCAGTCTGGTTCTTCGGATACTCTAAAGAGAATGAATCGAAGATACAGTCCGGAGGATTTTATAGAAGTCGTGGAAGATATAAGAAAGAAATTGGAAGGAGCATCAATTACAACAGATGTGATCGTCGGGTTTCCCGGGGAAACGGAAGAAGAATTCGAAGAAACGTATTCTTTTCTGGATAAAATCAAGATGAATAAAGTGCATACCTTTAAATATAGCCCAAGAAAAGGGACACCAGCCTTTTCGATGAAAGATCAAGTTGGTGGGATTGAAAAAGATCGTCGCAGCAAACTGATCATGGCACAGAGTGATGTATATGAAGATTTATATTTAGAGAGCTATGTAGGCAAGATTTGTGAGGTGCTTTTTGAAGAAGGAAAAGACAATGTATTCATGGGCTATACAGTGAATTACTTGAAAGTGAAAGTCTGTTCTGATGAAAATATGCAGGGTAAGTATGTTAAAACAAGAATTATGAAAGTTGAGAATCAGGTACTCATCGGTGAAATCATAGAATAATGCCTTTTTGAATAATATGTTCACTTATTTTGTGACAAACGTGTATAATGTATATAAATACAATTGGGAAAGGGGGGAAAAGAAATGGATTGCCTGTTCTGCAGAATTATTGCTGGAGAAATTCCATCTGAGAAGGTTTATGAAGATGAAGATTTTTTTGCCTTTAGAGATATTGATCCAAAAGCTCCTACCCACATCCTTGTAATCCCCAAAAAACATATTCAATCTGTGAATCAGATTGACGAGGATAATGTTCACCTGATTTCGAAAGCCTATATTGTGCTGAAGAAACTGGCTCAAAAAGAAGGAATCGACGAATCCGGCTATCGAATTGTAGTGAATACAAATGAGGATGGTGGCCAAAGTGTTGGACATCTTCACTTCCATTTATTAGGTGGAAGAAGTTTATCATGGCCTCCAGGCTAAAACATTGACTGATTATGGTTTTTATACTATAATTATCAGTGTGTTATTTTGCCCCAAAGGCTGATATTTATATTTTTAACTAGCGGAGGGAGGGATAATGAATGTCAGAAATCAAAGTTGGAGAAAATGAATCTTTAGAGAATGCATTAAGAAGATTTAAGAAGAAGTGTGCCAGATCAGGAATTCTTGGTGAAGTAAGAAAGAGAGAACATTATGAAAAGCCAAGCGTTAAGAAAAAGCTTAAATCAGAAGCTGCGAGAAAGAGAAAGTTCAAATAGTAGCTATTGAAGAAGGTGTGATCATGACGATCAAAGAACAGATTCAGACTGATTGGAAAAATGCACTTAAAAGTAAAGATAAAGATAAGGTCAGTGTATTAAGCATGGCTAAATCTACTATTCTTTACGCAGAGAAAGACGCTCAATCAGAGTTGTCTGAGGACAGAGTCATAGAATTAATCGCCAGAGAAGTCAAAATGAGAAGAGATGCTGTAGTCGAGTTCGAAAAAGGAAACAGAAGTGACCTGGTAGAACAAGGCAAATTCGAAATAGAAACTTTATTAAGTTATCTACCAAAGCAGTTAAAAGAAGAAGAAATAATTGAATTGGTTGAGAATACAGCTGAAGAAATAGGCGCGAATAACATGAAAGACATGGGGAAACTCATGGCAGCACTCAAACCGTTAACAACAGGAAAAGCTGACGGTAAACTCGTAAGCACTTTGGTGAAGAATTATTTAACAAAGTAGAATAAACTCATCTTGTATCCATCAGGATCAAGATGAGTTTTTTTTACGAGCATTTTTACGAGCGTTATACAATCAATATCATATTTGTATTGATATAAATAAGGCAATAAAGTAAGATGAAGGTAATACTAGGAGGAAATCTTATGTGGAAAAAATATGGACTGAATATATCAGCTTTGATCATTGTTATGCTCATCAGGATTATTATCATTCCTGTGGTTTTACCTGAGGAATATGGATCATATCCCAGAATCATGTCCTATCAGATGCGAAGAGACTACCCTATGTATGATCTGGTTAATTTAAGGAATCTTGAAAGTGCATCGGTCAGATCAGGCTATCCTATGGAAACATTGATTGCAATTGATTTATTGATGATGAATCAGATGGATCCAGATGATGCGAAAAATAGTGTTGTGAAGAAATTCGAGGAAATCCCCATGCCTCAATCCTTTAATTTAGAACAGCTGCCTGATAGAATAACAGAAATCTATGATATGTACAACAGACCTGTAAGACTGATTTCGATACTATTTGAAATGACCATGATTATCATACTGTCTACAATAGTCTACTATTTACTGTTTTATCTGAATCATAAAAAACGTCTGAAGCAGAACAATCATTTAGATGAAAGAATGATTTAATGTTGCTAAAAATAAAAAAGAGTGTAGAATAGGAAATCGGGTTATAATAGTATGATGATTATAACTCATTTTTTTTGAGTAAATAAATTGGAGGAATTATGGAAAATAAATCACTGATGTTAAATCTTCTGGATGAAAAATTAGATATACAATATAAGAGTGTAAAATGCCTTCCATTGCAGATGAATGAAGTCAGAGTGAAAGTGGCTTTTTCTGGAATCAACTATAAGGATCGATTGGCAATGAATCCTGCAAGCAAAGTGATCAGAAAATATCCCATGGTTCCGGGTATTGATTTTTCAGGGCTTGTAGAAGAATCAAATTCATCCCAGTTTGATGTAGGTGAGCGGGTTTTCCTTACAGGTCTCGGTTATGGTACAGACCGCTTCGGAGGGTTTCAGGAATATGTGACTGTAGAGGAGAATGATCTCTGTAAAGTTCCGGATGGATTATCATTAAAAGAAGTCATGCAGATCGGAACTGCCGGGTTTACATCTGCATTGTCAGTGGAAGCTATTTCTGAACACAAGTCTTTGATGAATAAAGAAATCCTTGTGACCGGAGGGACTGGCGGGGTCTCGTCTTTTGCTGTCATGATTTTAAATAAAATCGGAGCACATATAACTGTTGCAACAAGGCACCTGGAGAATGCTGACTACCTGAAATCTATAGGTGCGCATGAAGTGATATTATTTGACACGCTGCTGGAGAAGAGAAAGGCTTTGTCTGAGGAAAAATGGGATGGGGTAGTTGATGCTACAGGTGGAGAAGCCACAGGAAATCTCTTGTCTGAAATCAGATATGGTGGAACCTTAGCTGTCAGTGGTAATCTTTCGGGAATCAAATTCAATTCAACTGTTTTTCCATTTATTCTGAGAGGAATCAGCCTGAAGGGAATTGATTCTGTTCATGTTAAAAGAGATAGAAAAATGATGCTTTTCAACAAAATGGCTCAGGAATGGAAATTGAATGAGCTCGACAGATTAATATATAATGAAATTAAATTCGAGGACCTTAAGGAGGAACTCCTTAGAGGAATGAATGGTCATGGAAGAGTTCTGGTGAGCTTCAATTAAGTATATAGTCAAAATGTGGTAATTATACCAGGAGTTTGATAAACTGATTATATTAAAATAACATTCAATATCTGATTGCCGGATTATTCGGAACTTGTTTGGAATGACCCTTTTGTTAAGGAGAATGTATGAAAATCGAAAGAAATAAGTGGTGGAGACGCGGAGTTTTTGTTCTATCCATACTGGTTACTTTTGGAGTACTGGTAACCAGTATAGTAAATAAAAAATACGATATT
This sequence comes from uncultured Proteiniclasticum sp., assembly GCA_964643785.1. Taxonomy (GTDB): domain Bacteria; phylum Bacillota; class Clostridia; order Clostridiales; family Clostridiaceae; genus Proteiniclasticum. Next base: position 16,249 of record CAZXUT010000043.1, on the reverse strand, counting down.
AAAGCAGGAGATATTGCTCCTGTTGATTTTAGAGCGTCAGTAGATTTAGTGGATGAAATGACGTCAAAAGCGCTGATCGATGATGCTGTAGACTCAGTTCAGAATCAATATAGACAGGAACTGGAAGTTCGCAGAAGTGCTTTGAAAGAGAACAATGACTTTTTCAATGGCATCATCAATGCAAGGAATCCCCTTGTAGAAACGGAAGAGATAGCGACGATGCTGGCTAATCGAGGAACTTACGGCATATCATCTGAGGAATACCTGGCTCTTCTTAATATTGATAACAGCGATCTGCGTTACGCATTAAATACAATAAACAACAGTATCAATAAAATATATGAGACTCCTTTAGAAGAAGATGATGAGAGTAAAATGGAACGATCCAGAGCGGAACTTTCAGATGTTGTAGACAGTTTCAGCTTCAATGATATTGCAAAAATTGCCATCAAACAGTTTGTGACGACACTGGTAAAACCGAATTATTTCTTTGATCAGGATGCCACAGAAGCACTAAAAGAAGAAGCTAGAGAAAGTGTGACACCTGTGATCATCAAAAAAAATCAGACCATTGTTAAAGAGGGTGACCCGGTGAATGCGAATCAGCTGGCACTGCTTGCTGAACTCGGTTACTTAAGTGAAAGCGGATTCAATGCATTGCCGTTTGCGGGGCTTTTGGCAGCGGTACTTGTCATTCATGGAATCGTCATATATTACCTGAAGCGGTTTTATAAAGAAATCTACTGTGACTTAAAGAGAGTCACACTTATATTTCTTCTGATGGCTCTTGCACTGACTTTAACAAGATTCATGACCGTCATCAATCCATTTCTTGTACCCTATACTTTCTTGCCGATGCTTCTTACGATACTCGTGAAGAAGAGGATAGGACAGACACTTGCGCTTTTCAGTGCGGTTTTTATCAGTATTATCACCGGATTTAATGTTCAGGTGATGATTATTCTGATGCTTACGTCAGTGCTAAGTGTTATTTTCATCAATAAAATAGAGGAAAGAAATGACATCATTAAATCCAGTTTTTATATTGGTGTAGTTTCGTTTCTGCTTTCTCTTTCTATGGGATTCCTTTTGTCAAATGCAATAATGGATACCTTCAGAAATTCACTTCTGGTAGCCAGTGGGATTCTGCTTTCAGGCATTCTTGTGATCGGATTTTTACCTTTAATAGAGAATACATTTAATGTGGTCACCGAAATAAAACTACTGGAGCTTGCAAATCCGAACAATCCGCTTCTTAAGAGGCTTCAGATGGAAGCGCCTGGTACCTACCATCATAGTATTATGGTAGGGAATTTGGCTGAATCGGCAGCGGAAGAGCTTCATGCGAACAGTATTTTATTAAGAGTAGCTGCGTATTATCATGATATTGGAAAACTTTCAAGACCACAGTTTTTCAAAGAAAATCAGATCGGTTCGAAGAATCCTCATGACGAAATCACGCCCAATCTTTCTACGCTGATTATTACTAATCATGTGAAGATCGGACTTGAAATGGCAGAAAAAGCAAAATTACCAACAGAGATCAAAGATCTTATTGCACAGCACCACGGTACTACATTAGTTAAATACTTTTATCTGACAATGAGAAATAATGCGGAAGATCCGGATATAATCAAAGAAGAGGATTTCAGATATCCAGGACCTAAGCCTAGAACAAGAGAGGCTGGAATCATGATGCTGGCTGACAGTGTTGAAGCGGCTGTTCGAAGTATAACGGATCCGACTTCAGGTAAAGTGCAAGCCATGGTATACAAAATATTCAAAGACAAACTTGAAGATGGACAGCTTGATGAATGCGATATCACTTTCAGTGATGTATCAAGAATCAGAAATAACTTTCTGAAGACATTTGGCTCGATCTATCATGAGAGAATAGAGTATCCTGAAGACAAAAGAAAGAAAACAAATGATAAGAAGACGGGTGAGTAGAATGATCAATATTGAAAATGAGCAGAGCTTAATTGACATCGATGAAATGCTTATAAATGCAATAAATGAGACAATCAGATATACATTGGAAAATCAGGGGGTTGCTCATGAAGGTGAGGTAAGCGTCCTCCTGGTGGACAATGAAACCATCAAGGAAATCAATAGAGACACGAGGGACATCGACAAAGAAACTGATGTGCTGTCGTTTCCCATGATTGAATATGAACCAGGAAAGACTTATAAGGATCTTTACTTGAGTCACAAGTTCGGTGCTGAATATTTCGATGGGGATGCACTGGTCTTTGGTGATGTGGTGTTATCCATGGAGAAAGCGATAGAGCAGGCTGAAGAGTATGGACATTCCTTAAAACGTGAAGTATGCTATCTTGTAGTTCACTCTGTATTACACTTGCTAGGATATGACCACATGGACGAATATGATAAAATCAGAATGAGAGCTGAAGAAGAAACAATATTAAATGCATTAGAAATTACGAGAGAGTAGGAAGGTGAACTTATGGATTTAAAGGGTCTACTTGATAGTTTTAACTATGCAATATCCGGATTCATCTATGCGGTCCGAACACAGCGGAATATGAAAATCCATATGGTGGCAGCAATTGTCGTAATTGTGTTCTCCTTGTTCACCAACATTACCAAAGTGGAGCTGTTACTGATCTGTATTGCAATTACAATGGTCATGTCGGCGGAACTTCTGAATACAGCCATAGAGAGTGCCATAGATGCAACGACAAATCACTATCATCCATTAGCGAAGATCGCCAAAAATGCATCAGCTGCAGCGGTATTATTAACTGCTGTCAATGCAATAATCGTAGGTTACTTTATCTTCTGGGAGGAAATAACCACATTTACCTTTAGGGGAGTTCAGCTGATAAAGCATTCTAGTCCTTATCTGGTGATCGTTGTACTGATTATAGTCTCACTGTCTGTTATTCTGACAAAGGCTGTAGTGGGGGAAGGAACTCCTCTAAAAGGAGGGATGCCTTCAGGTCATGCAGCTGTAGCTTTTAGCTTAGCTACTGTTATCAGTTATCTGTCTGATTCAACCATTGCGATTACGCTAAGTTTCTTGATGGCAATCATAGTGGCTCAATCTCGCGTGGATTCGAAAGTCCATTCTTTGAAAGAGGTTTTTGTTGGCGCTTTAATCGGGTTTTTAGTGACCATTCTTTTATTCAGATTTTTCGGTTATTAAAATCAGAAAATCTGAATCTGAAGTAAAACATAATAAAATATAAAATAAAGAAGGTAAAAAATGTATAAAGAATTAATTGATGCTGCTCTTTTAGCGAGAGAAAATGCATATGTTCCCTATTCCAACTTTAAAGTCGGTTCAGCGGTGCTGATGGAAGATGGTTCCATTTTCAGTGGATGTAATATTGAAAATGCATCCTATGGTGCTACAAACTGTGCAGAGAGAACTGCAATATTCAATGCAGTTTCAAACGGACACACGAAAATCAAAGCACTTGCAGTGGTAGGAGATCCTCATAACTTCACGTTCCCCTGTGGAATATGCAGACAAGTTATGGTGGAATTTGCAGAAAACAAAGAAATTCCAATCATCATCATAAAGAACAAGGACGAATATATGGTGGAAACCATGGAAGATATTTTACCTGGTGCTTTTACAAAGATTGATCTGGATGCAGTAAAGGAAGTGAAACATGTTTAAATCAGGATTTATAACGGTGGTCGGAAGACCAAATGTAGGAAAATCAACTTTAATCAATCATCTTATGGGTGCAAAATTGTCTATTGTTTCAAATAAACCTCAGACAACAAGAAAGAATCTGAATGCTATTTATACGGATGATGATGCTCAGATTATCTTTGTAGATACTCCGGGTATTCATAAAGCAAAAAATAAGCTAGGTGAATATATGGTTCATGTGGCAAGAGAAACTCTGAACCAGGTTGACCTTGTGATCTTCATCACTACAGTTACAGCTGGAGGGATTCATCCGGGAGATGCGAAAATAATGGAAGAGCTGAAAGGATTGAAGACACCAGTATTTCTTCTAGTTAATAAAATTGATGAATTTGATCAGGATAAAGTGGCGAAAACATTAGAAAGCTATGCTAAGGAAGTGGATTTCACGGAAATCATTCCAATTTCCGCTCTGAGGGGGAAAAACACTGAAAATATTCTGGACCTTGTGAAACAGCATATGCCTGAAGGTCCAATGTATTATCCTGAAGATATGGTAGCGGATGTTCATTTAAGATTTATGGCTGCAGAATCGATCAGAGAAAAAGCTCTGAAGCTGCTTCAACAGGAAATTCCCCATGGAATTGCTGTGGAAATCACATCTATGAAGGAAAAGGAAAATGGCAACTGGGATATTGAAGCGGATATCATCTGTGAGAAGGATTCACATAAGGGAATCATTATCGGGAAGGGTGGACAGACGCTGAAGAAAATAGGGACTTGGGCTAGAGAAGACATGGAAGTCTATCTAGAAGGAAAAGTAAATCTTAAAACTTTCGTAAAGGTCAGAAAAGAGTGGAGAGATAACGCGACTTTATTAAAGGAACTGGGTTATAAGGAATAATGCAGCTCAAGGTGAAAGGCATAATTCTTAAAACCATGGACTATAAAGAGAAAGATAAGCTCATGTGGGTTTTCACAGAAGAATTTGGAAAGATATCAGTACTATGCAAAGGTGTAAGGTCTCAGAAGAGCAAGTTTCAGTCCTTGGTAAGACCACTTCTTTTTGGTGATTTCCTGGTTTATAAAGGGAAATCACTTTACAGTCTAAACGAAGGTAGTATTATCAATGCTTTTTCAAAACTGTCTACAACACTGGAACTCCTTACTTATGGATCGTATTTCGTTGAACTGGTTGATATTGTCAGTGTAGATGGTGACCCGCAGCAGTTGGTTTACAGAAATCTTGTAACAGCTCTTTATTTGCTCGAAGCAGATGTTATTGATATGGAAGTACTCACTTTAGCGTATGAAATAAAATTGATTGGTCTAACAGGTTTCAAAGTGGGAAAAGAAATGGTTCCATTTGAAATCAGTCAGGGGGCAATTAAAACTACGGAGTTTCTACAGAAAACTGACTTTACTAAAATTCATATTCTGAAAGTAGATGAGAAAACGAAGAAAGAATTGCAGTCGGTGACGTCCTTTATCATTAAGGATAGTTATCAGAGGCGACCTAAGAGCTTAGATATGTTAAAATATATGTAATGAACCATTACACTTATTCGACGAGGAGGAATAGTCCATGGAAACGAACAATGAGTTACTCGCAAAAGTTGACGAAGTCAGAACACGGAAAAAAGTGTCTTATGAAGTAGCGAAAAAAGCATTGGAAGCTACAGATTATGATACTTTGGAAGCGGTGATTTATCTTGAAGATATGAAGGGCGAGAAGTATGAGGATCTTAAGGAGTATAAAGATAAAACTTTTGACAGCCTGAAAAGAACTAGTGCAGAAACTGTTGAATTTTCTTATCAGGACAAAAGCTTTGATGCACCGCTCCCGGTTGCGATTATAGGTACACTACTTCTTGCTAAAAAGCCCAAGATACTTGCAGCTTTAGCTGCCGGTGTACTGGCTTTAGGTGTAGAGGTGACAGTAAAAAGAGGCAATAAAGAAACCAATATTACAAAACCTGTCAGAGAAAAAGTGAAGAATACTGCCAATGCGTTCGGGCTTGATAAAACGAAAATATCAAGAAAGATCGATGATCTGACTGATAAAATACATTTCAAAAAAGACCAGGAAGAAGATGACCTGAAAGGTTATTTCTCTCCTGATATCTATTAAGTTTTCACAATATTAATATTCATATAAGACTTCTCTGTTATGATAGAGAAGTCTTATATTTTATGTTTGAAATTATTCAGAACATCATAGAATCGCATCAATTAGTTGTTCAGCTAAAATAATTAAATAAAACCATTATTAAAGATTGTACAATTTGCTTGATTCCTATGATATAATATATAAGGATTTTGAAACGTTCGGAATCTATAATTATGTGAACTCCCGGTTTTACCGGATTCAAATATATGTGCAGAAGCATGAATTATTGAAAGTGAGGGAAATCTATGTCAAAGAAATACGTATACCTTTTCAGTGAAGGTGATGCTACCATGAAAAACCTCCTCGGAGGAAAAGGCGCCAATCTGGCAGAAATGACTAACATTGGAATTCCAATACCAAAGGGATTCATTGTTACAACAGAGGCTTGTAATAAATACTACGATGATAACAAGGAAATAACACAAGAAGTCATCGACGAAATCCATGCTACAATGGACAAGCTTGAAAAGTTATCTGGCAAGTCATTTGGTGGGGATAAAAACCCGCTTCTTGTTTCAGTTCGTTCAGGAGCAAGAGCTTCTATGCCAGGAATGATGGACACAGTCCTGAATCTGGGTCTTACTGACGAAACAGTAGAAGTTGTTGCTAAGGAGACAGGTAACGAAAGATTCGCATATGACTCTTACAGAAGATTCATTATGATGTTCTCAGACGTTGTTATGGAAATACCTAAGCAGGATTTCGAAGAAATTCTTCATGAAATGAAGGAAGAAAAGGGAGTAGAGCTTGACACTGAGCTTACTGCTGAAGATCTTAAGGATCTTGTAGCTAAGTTCAAGGAATTCTACAAGAGCAGAAAGGGAGAAGACTTCCCACAAAATGCTAGAGAACAGTTAATTGAATCAATAACAGCTGTATTCAGAAGCTGGGATAACCCAAGAGCCAACGTATACAGAAGACTGAATGATATTCCTTCAAGCTGGGGAACAGCAGTTAACGTACAGGAAATGGTATTTGGTAACAAGGGTGAAACATCAGGTTCTGGTGTTGCATTCTCAAGAAACCCTGCTACTGGAGAAAAGAAGATTTTCGCTGAGTACCTGATGAATGCACAAGGTGAAGACGTTGTAGCTGGTATCAGAACTCCAAAACCGATTGAAGAACTGGATAAGCAAATGCCTGAAACATACAGGGAATTTGTTGAAATTGTTAATAAACTTGAAAACCACTACCATGATATGCAGGATATGGAGTTTACAATTGAAGAAGGTAAATTATACTTCCTACAGACTAGAAATGGTAAGAGAACAGCACAGGCTGCTCTACGTATTGCTGTTGAAATGGAGCTGGAAGGACTTGTATCAAAAGAAAAGGCAGTCCTGATGATGGATCCAAAGCAGCTTGATACACTACTTCACCCAGCATTTGATGCTAAAGAAATGGCTCAGCATGAAATCATGACAGCTGGTCTTCCTGCATCACCAGGTGCTGCTACAGGTAAAATTGCATTCACAGCTCTAGAAGCTAAAGAAAGACATGAAGCTGGTGAAAATGTAATTCTTGTTAGACAGGAAACTTCACCAGAAGACATTGAAGGTATGATTGCAGCAGAAGGTATCCTTACAGTCAGAGGTGGTATGACATCTCATGCTGCTGTTGTTGCAAGAGGAATGGGTGCTTGCTGCATAGTTGGAGCAGGTTCACTCAAGGTTAATGAAAAGAATAAGACAATGACTCTTAATGGTAAGGTTTATACATCTGATGACTATATTTCATTAGACGGAAGTACAGGAAATGTTTACGAAGGTAAAATCGAGACTGTAGAACCAGAAATCTCAGGTCATTTTGAAACATTTATGAAATGGGCTGATGAAATCAGAACACTTAAGGTGAGAACAAATGCTGATACACCTCATGATGCAGCGCAGGCTGTGAAGTTCGGGGCAGAAGGTATTGGTCTTACAAGAACTGAGCATATGTTCTTTGCTGAAGATAGAATCTTCCCTATGAGACAGATGATTGTAGCAAGAACAGAAGAAGCTAGAAGAACTGCACTTGATAAGCTGCTTCCAATGCAGAAGAGTGATTTCAAGGGCATCTACAAGGCTATGGAAGGTTATGCAGTAACAATCAGATTCCTTGATCCACCACTACATGAATTCCTGCCAACACAGGCTAAGGAAATTGATGAACTAGCTCTTGAGCTTAAGATAACATCAGAAGAGCTGAACAATGTAATCTCAGATCTTCACGAATTCAATCCAATGATGGGTCATAGAGGATGCAGACTTGCAGTTTCTTACCCTGAAATCGCAGAAATGCAGACAAGAGCGGTTATTGAAGCTGCTATTGAAGTGAATGAAGAGATGGGATGGAAGTTAGTTCCAGAAATCATGATTCCACTTGTTGGTGAAGTAAACGAACTTAAATATGTTAAGAGTGTTGTTCAGAAGACAGCTGATGCTATCATCGCTGAAAGAGGAGCAGAACTTACATACTTAGTTGGTACAATGATTGAAATTCCAAGAGCTTGTGTTACAGCTGATGAAATTGCGAAGGAAGCAGATTTCTTCTCCTTCGGAACAAATGACCTTACACAGATGGCTTTCGGATTCTCAAGAGATGATGCTGGTACATTCTTAAAGCATTATTATGAAAAGAAGATTTATGACTTTGATCCGTTTGCAAAACTTGATCAGACTGGCGTAGGCGAATTCGTTAAGATTGCTGTTAAAAAGGGTAGAGACGAAAAGAATACTCTTAAGCTAGGTGTATGTGGAGAACACGGTGGAGATCCTTCATCTGTTAACTTCTTCCATGATATCGGTCTTGACTATGTATCATGCTCACCATACAGAGTACCAGTTGCTAGACTGGCTGCAGCTCAGGCTGAAGTTAGAAATCCTAGAAAGAAATAGAAGACTGATCATCATAATTAGAGCATAGGACGCTAAGCACTATCATGATAAATAATAAGGGACATCATCTTTACAACTAAAGATGATGTCCTTTTGCTATGATTTCAGTAGAAGTACGATCAAAATAAGATCAGCTGCGAGAATGAATCTGAATAAATATCTTCAAATACACGTTGCTGACTCCTACAAAATTGAAGATCTGTGTGTTTTTTCCATGTAATTTTGAAGTATTAGGTCATCATATTATCTGAAAAGTTATATTAAGAGTCAGAAATCAGAAGAGAAAAAGAAGAAAAGCTTGGATATATTTCTGTAGGTTCGATGCTTTGATTATGAAACCTTTGTCCTTTTCGCACCAGTATATTGCATAGATTCGGCATAAGTAAACATTTACATTTCATTATATGATAAAATCCATGTAACGGTTACATGGAAATCAGCGTTGATTTTGATATTTACTAGTTTCAGATTTATCGAATGAAACGAGTTATTACATTAATATATAAGTGTAAATGTATACATAAAGAACTAGATTCAGTAATAGAATAAGAGGTATGCCAAGAGTAAACTTCAGATGGTTGGTTTTGTGTCTAAACATATACATTCCCATCAGTATACCGATTGATCCTCCCATAAAACTAACAGTGAATAGAGTTGCTTCAGAAACTCTCCATTTGTGCTTCTTTGCATTTTTTTTATCAAGAAACATGATTATTAGGGAAATGATATTCAATAATGTTAAATAACCTAGTAAGAAATCCATATTTTGATCCTCCTAAAATACAAATTCACGAAAATGTATGTGCATATTTATATAATTATTCATGTATAATGGCGTAATTAATGCAAATATTATCGCATCTCTTATCCAAAAAAAAACTTTTCAGATCATAATATCGATTTCATCAGAGGAATCGCCCATTAATTATCAATTAGTATCATAAAAGCTCTGGATATCATCTAAAGTTATAATATTACTCTAAATAGAGATAGTTTAAAATACCACATTTGTGAATATAATATAAACAAAAAGTTTCTGTTTTTTCTATGTTGTGGTAAAATAAGGATAACCTTAGTTGATTAATTAAATTGCGCCTGATTTATTATAAGTTTGGAAATCTAAGTTTCCTTTCAAAGTAGTAATGATGGCTGCTCGTTATTTGAAAAGTAAATAATTATGCCTGTAGAGTATGATTCTAATTTGTGAAAATTGTGTACACTATATTTCTTCATCGATACTAATATAGGGTTCCATTATACTCTAATTATGAGATTGTCGATGAAAACGATGTTATTTTAGTGCAAAATAAGAACATTATGAACTAAATTTAAAAATTAGTTGATAAATACTGCTATTTATAATAAAATGAATAATATCTTCAGTAACCATTCACAAATCAATATATTCGGTTTTTAGTTGCTGGTAACAGTAACTTAAAATAAAAGATTATTCAAGGAGGAAGAAAGAATGACAAAAAAGAGAATAGGCATACTGCTTGCACTTACACTGGCAATGTCAGTAGTATTTACAGCATGTAGTCCTAAAGCGGATGATCCTGCAGAGACACCTGCAGAAACACCATCAGTTGAAGAACCTGGTGAAGAACCAGCTGAACCAACAAATGAACCATCAGGTACATTAAAAGTAGGTATCACTGAAGCGTCAGGTAACTTCAATCCATTATATTATTCATCATCTTATGATGGATATGTAGTAGACCTAGTTTTTGAAGGACTAGCTACACTAAACTTTGAAGGTGACGAATACGAACCAGTAGTTGCTAAAGATTGGACGATCTCTGAAGATGGAAAGACAATCACATTCAACCTGAGAGAAGACGTTGTATTCTCAGATGGCACACCACTTACTGCTAATGACGTAGTATTCACATATAAGGCAATGGCTGATCCATCCTACTCAGGTAGATATGGAACACTTGTAAAGGACCTTGAAGGATATGATGCATTCTACGCTGGTGAAACAGAAGAATTTACAGGCGTTGTTGCTGAAGATGATTATACTGTAACATTTAATTTTGTTGACGGTAAGAGAACAAACTTCGCAAACACTACAATGTCAATTATGCCTGAAAGCTACTATGGTGCAGGATATACAGTTGGCGACACTGCTTCAATCGAAGCTTTATCCGCTGAACCAGTAGGTTCAGGACCATACAAACTTGATACATATTCAGAAGCTCAGTTCATTTTCTTAACAAGAAATGACAAATACGTTGGCGAAGGCTACATGATTAAGGAAATCCTTCTTCAGTTCGTAGACCAGTCAACTGATATTGTTCAGCTGATGAACGGCGAAGTAGATTTACTTGCTGGTGTTATCGAACCTGCTAAGATCAAGGAAGCTAGAGACGGTGGATACTCCATCAATGAATATCCAAGATCAGGTTATGGATACATCAACTTTAATACTGAAGCGGGTCCAACTGCTGAAGTACCAGTTAGACAGGCTCTTACATATGCATTCGACACAGAATCATTTGTAAACAGCTATTACAAAGATCCTGATACAGGATTGGTTCTTGCTTCAACACAGAACCACCCATTCTCACAGATTTCATGGGTAATGAGTGATGAACTAGTTAATTCACTTGTAGACTATTCCTATGATATCGAAAAGGCTAAGTCAATTCTTGATGAAGCTGGTTGGGTAGTAAATGGCGATTTCAGAGAGAAAGACGGAAAAGTTCTAGAACTTAACGTAGCTGCAATGCCAGAACATGACATTCTTGCAACTCTTATCCCAATGTGGGAAAAATCATGGGGCGAAGAGCTTAATATTAAGCTGAATGTTTCATATTTAGAGTTCAATACAATTCTTGATTATGTTATTTATGACTCAGATGCTAATGTTGACAAATGGAGTTTATTCTTCTTAGCAACATCCATCACAAGTGCTGACCCAGACTCCATCTACACTGAGTTCCACTCAAGTGAAGTAGGTACTGGTAAAGATAATACATCAAGATACAGCAATGCTGAAGTTGACAGACTTCTTGATGAAGCTAGAGCTATAATGGATCCAGAAGAAGCTAAGCCACTTTATGCTGAAGTAGTTAAGATTCTGAACGAAGAGATGCCAAAGGTTGTTGTTTATGCTAACACATACTTCGATCTTTACAACTCAAAAGTTAAGGACTTCAAGACAAGTTCACTATATGGCTGGGTAAAAGCAGTTAAGGATGCAACAATTGAAGAATAAGATATGAATTTAATTTCATAGGTATTAAGGCAGTCTGATAAGGACTGCCTTTCTACTACTAAATATATAGGAGCTATGGGGAGTGAAATAATGTTAAAATATATAGCAAGGAGATTTCTGCATTTGATTCCTGTAATGATCGTAATATCCATAGCGATATACGGTATAATGGAACTCATGCCAGGAGACGCAGTTCAAGCCTATTTAGGGGTTGGATCAGGGGTTTCCGTTGAGCAGCAACAACAGATAAAAGAACAGCTTGGATTAGATGGTAATATTGTTGAAAGATATATTAATTGGATGGGTCGTACACTTCAAGGTGATTTTGGTAGATCCATACTTAAACGTGCGCCTGTTGCTGATATCATAGGTGAAAGTGTCTGGAATACTTTCCTGATTAACTTCATTGGAATGATTTTTGCATTTGGTATTTCTATACCTGTAGGTATAAAATCCGCGGTTAACAAGTATAGCAATTTCGATAATTTTTGGACGGTATTTTCATTACTTGGTGTTTCTATGCCATCCTTCTTTTTTGCGATGATTCTTATATTCTTTGTAGGTATACCACTCGGACTTCCTTTAACACTTATGAGAGATCCTATGAGTGTAGTGAGAGGATATCCAAGTCTGTGGGCTGAAATGATAGACGTAGGTAGACATATGATTATGCCACTTATCGTTCTTACAATTTCATCGCTTGCAAGTTTAACAAGATATGTAAGAAATGCAACATTAGAAGTAATTAATCAGGACTATATCAGAACAGCAAGATCTAAAGGTCTTTCTGAAAAAGTTGTTATTTACAAGCATGCATTTAGAAATGCTCTTTTACCTATTGTTACATTACTTGGAAGCTGGATTCCATCTTTATTCGGAGGATCACTTATTCTTGAGACTATATTTAAATGGCCAGGAATAGGAAATACATTACATGAAGCAATTTTCAAACAGGATACATCACTGGTTATGGCAATAAATATATTCTATGCAATGCTTATGCTTGCAGGTAATTTACTGGCAGATATCAGTTATGCACTTGTTGACCCTAGAGTTAAGGTAAGTTAGGAGGTTTGATTATGGAAGATAATAAAAAGAACTATGAGAAGACCCAAGCTACCAATATCGTTGGGCCATGGAGAATAGCTTGGGATAGATTTAGAAGAAATAAGACCGCTATGTTTGGTGGTATTTTATTTCTTACAATTGTACTGCTCACAATATTTGTACCTATTTTTTCTAGATTTAGTATGAATGATTTTATATTAGATCAGAAGAAACTACCACCCTCATCTGAATACTGGCTAGGTACAGATGAACAGGGTAGAGATGTATTCTTAAGACTCTTCCTCGGTGGAAGAACATCATTAATGGTAGGTCTGATTGCTGCTGGATTCACAGTATTAATTGGTTCCACTATTGGTGGAATTGCTGGTTATTATGGTGGATGGGTTGATAATATACTGATGAGATTTGCAGAAATCGTCTACTCCATACCATTTACACCAACTGTTATTACTATTTCTGGTGCACTTATGTGGGTAGATTCAAAATTCAAAATGTACCTCGTAATGTTCCTTATTGGTATTCTTAGCTGGCCAGGTCTAGCGAGAATGGTTAGAGGACAGATTCTGTCACTAAGAGAACAGGAATTCATGCAAGCTGCAGAAATTCTAGGTCTTTCATCTAGATCGAGAATCGCAAGACATCTATTACCAAATACATTCGCTTACATCATTGTTAGTGCAACACTTGGTATGGCTGGTGCGATTCTTACAGAAGCGAGTTTATCCTACCTGGGACTTGGTGTAACACCACCAACACCTACATGGGGTAATATGATAGAAAGAGCAAGAAATTCAGACGTATTTAGAAATATGCAGTGGCTATGGGTACCGCCCGGTATCATGATCATGCTGACTGTATTAAGTATAAATCTACTTGGGGAAGGGCTGAGAGATGCCGTAGATCCGAAGGAAATTAGGTAGGGTTGAATATGAAGAAAATATTAGAAGTAAAGAACCTTAAGACACACTTCAACACAGATAAAGGTGTGGTTAAGGCTGTAGATGGTGTAACCTTCGACCTTATGGAGGGAAAGACACTCGGCGTTGTAGGAGAATCAGGCTGTGGTAAGAGTATTACAGCGATGAGTGTTATGAGATTGATAGATAGAAATGGTGGCATCGTAGATGGATCTATCATGTACGAGGGCCGAGATCTTGCCAAGATAAAAATGGATGAGATGAGAAAGATCAGAGGTAATGATATATCAATCATTTTCCAGGAACCAATGACCTCATTAAATCCAGTATTTAGAATTGGAGACCAGATTGTTGAAGCAATTAAGCTTCATCAGGATTTATCAAAGGAAGAAGCCCATGATAAAGCGGTCAGTATGCTGAAACTTGTTGGTATCCCTAGAGCGGAGAGAGTAGTCTATGATTATCCTCATCAGCTTTCTGGTGGTATGAGACAGAGAGCGATGATTGCTATGGCGTTAGCTTGTGATCCAAAGATCCTAATTGCTGATGAACCAACAACGGCACTTGATGTTACAATTCAAGCGCAGATTCTTGCGTTGATGAATGATCTTAAGAGCAAAATGAATACAGCAATTATGCTGATTACTCATGATCTTGGGGTTGTTGCGCAGATGGCGGATGACGTTATTGTTATGTATTCCGGTAAAGTTGTAGAATCAGCAGAAGTTAAGGAGCTTTATGGTAATCCTAAACATCCATATACTCAAGGATTATTAGATTCAATTCCTGATGTGAAGTCTGAGAAAAAGAGACTGAACAGCATTGAAGGTGTTGTGCCAAATCCAATGGAACTACCAAAAGGATGTTATTTTGCACCTAGATGTAAGTTTGCAATGGATAAATGCTGGGAACAGGAACCTGGTGTATATTTCATAGATAAAGAAAGAAACGGCGAAGACCACAAAGTTAAGTGTTTCTTATATGAAGAAAATTAGGAGGGGAATATGAAAGAGAATAGCAGGATATTACTTGAAGTAAATGATATTAAGAAATATTTCCCTGTTAAAGGTGGATTATTTGCTAAAAAGACTTATATTAAAGCTGTTGATGGTGTATCCTTCAAACTTAGAGAAGGAGAAACTATAGGATTGGTTGGAGAGTCAGGCTGTGGTAAATCTACATTAGGTAGAACCATCGTAAGACTTTATGACCCAACAGATGGAGAAATCATATATCATGGAAAAGAAATTGATGGAGATATAGCTACACTAAAAGGTGATAAGCTGAAAGCTTTAAGACGTGAGATGCAGCTGATTTTCCAGGATCCTTACAGTTCGCTTAATCCAAGAATGAACGTAAGTAACATTGTAGGAGAATCATTACTCTCTCATAAACTAGTTAAACCTGGTGCTGAGTATAAAGATAGAGTAATGGAAATTATTGAAATGTGTGGACTTTCACCGTATCATATCTATAGATATCCACATCAGTTTTCAGGTGGACAGAGACAGAGAATTGGTATAGCAAGAGCACTTGCCTTGAATCCCGATTTTGTTGTTGCAGATGAACCGGTATCTGCGCTGGATGTATCCATTCAGTCACAGATTCTTAACCTCATGATGGATCTTCAGGAAAAGATGGGATTATCATATCTCTTCATTTCTCATGATCTAAGTGTAGTTAAGCACATCAGTAATCGAATTGGTGTTATGTATCTTGGTTCACTCGTTGAATTAGCGGGTAAACATGAACTTTATGACACACCGACTCATCCATATACTAGAGCATTGCTTGCAGCGATTCCAGTGCCAGATCCTACTCACTTAAGGAAGATGGAGCCAATCATTG
The DNA here is from genome assembly GCA_964643785.1 of uncultured Proteiniclasticum sp. Lineage (GTDB taxonomy): Bacteria > Bacillota > Clostridia > Clostridiales > Clostridiaceae > Proteiniclasticum. Next base: position 522 of record CAZXUT010000043.1, on the reverse strand, counting down.
GTGAGCTTCCAAGTAATATTGTTACACCTCCTGGATGTAAGTTCCATACTAGATGTCCTTATGCTAAAGATATCTGTAAAGAAGCAATTCCTATACTGAAAGAGTATGACCCAATTGGACATCCAGAGCATTTTGTAGCATGTCATTTTGCTGGTGAAATATAAAATAATTAGATGATCATAGTCAAAAAAGGAGGGATTTAAATGAATATATTTGGAAGTAAGCATCGTTATGATGATATTAAACCAGACTTGAATGCGGATGCAGAAATGGAAAAGTTTGACGCGATGGCTTTGGCCATGGCAATGGCCTCGTACGTATTTCCAATCGTTATAGGAATTTTCGGATTCTTCGCCCTTCTGACTTGGATTGTGTTTCATTAGAATTACACTAAAGCACTTGTTATTCAATATAACAAGTGCTTTTTTTTGAGTTCAAATACTAAAGACACAAGCAATAAATGATAAGTAAGCGTCAAATAGGAAGCACATAGGAAAGCCCCATGAATTATGAGAAAATCCT
>CAZXUT010000042.1:0-32785 GCA_964643785.1 uncultured Proteiniclasticum sp. | reverse complement strand
GATGAGCCAGAAGCTGCTCCCATAGGGTTGATGAACTCGAAAATCATTAAACTTTCCATTGTTGCAATGGTTTAACAGAAACAATTATCATTTCAGTGAATCGAATATTCATGGGTATATCTCATCAATCTTATCCATGATTGTCTATATTTTCTTGAATCATTTGCTACCCCCCCCTAGATTAATTGAATTTTCTGAACCTTTAAAATAGAGTAGGTCCGTATTCTGTGATGAATAAAGTATACTATAAAATCTTGAACAGAATTTGAACTATACCACCTAAAATACACTGGTTTTTGAAGAAATGGATTCATGAAATATCCAGACGAAGAGCTAAAATATGATTATACGATCGTGTCAGTTCATAGAGGTTTCAACTTCTAAAGTAGCAAAGCTCTTCAGTCCCAAATCTTATGTCCACGGGGGTCTCATTCTTTTTGTCGCGCTTATGTCGGATTTTTGAAGTGCCAGGCTACATAAGGTTTATAAGTACGAAACAATTAACACAAAGGTCATAATGCGTGCCAATTCTGCTCATTCCGGGCATTTTAAAACCGGCCCATAAGGCCGGTTTATCAGATATATGAAATTTGTTTTTGTTCTAGTTAATTTTTATTTCTTTTCTTCGTCTTCTTCATCTACCAGAGGTACTTCAGCAGATTCTGCACCTTCTTCAGTTTCTACCTCAGGTTCTTCTTCCTGAACTACTTCAGCAGATAGAACGATACCGATCAGGTCATCTTCTTCGTTCAGCACTTCAATTCCTTCTGGAACCTTGATTGCGTTTACGAGAACCTTGTCCTGTATTTCAAGTTCGCTTACATCAAATTCAAGTCTTTCTGGGAGATCTTCAGCAGGTCCCTTCAGTTCAAGTTCCTGTAGGTTCGGCTGGAACAGCAGATGTTTGTACTGCAGCTCTTCTTCACCTAATATATGTAGCGGAATTGAAACGGTGATAATCTCACGTAATGAAATGGACTGAAAATCAATATGTTCAGCTGCAAAAGTCGCATTATTTGTCTGAACTTCCTTCACGATGACACTGATTGTCTTATCCAGACCATCTAGCTTGATGATGGATGACTTAGTATTCTCTTTTAGAAGTCTGTTCGCTTCCTGTACAGTCAGTTCTATTGGCACAGAATTTCTATGCTCTTTTCCGTAGATGACTGCAGGTATAAAACCTTCTCTTCTCAATCTATTTGCCTTAATACCTTCTCTACGTTTTGCTATTTGATATACTGTATTACTCATAAAATCACTCCTCATACTTTATATCATTTATCTGATTACAAGATTATACCTTATAAGTAGTCGAATTAGTTGAAATTTTATGAAAATTAAGTATTAATTGTCTGGAGGTTCACATAACGTTTATAAAATTCATAGTGAAGACTTATTTGAAAGGAGTTTCAAAGATTAATGCGATAATTCAAAGGATTGGACCTAAAAACTATGAGGATATAGTATAATAATGGAAAGAAATCAATATAAAGGTGGGTTAATCATGCTAAAAGTTGTGAAGAGAGATGGAAGAATTGTAGATTTTAATCCGGATAGAATTAGGACATCAGTGGCAAACAGCGCTCGAGATTCTGAAATTCAGATCACTGATAAAGAACTGCAGCTGATTTCCAGTTCTGTTGAGAAAACCATAAAGAGAGTGCGTGGTGAAAATGGGATAACATCTACTTATGAAATCAGAGGGGTTGTGGTGAGAGCGCTTAAAGATATGGGGTATCGCAACATCGCCAAAGATTTTTACGATCATTCCAAGGTGATAAGAGATCCGGAAAATACAAAATAATCTGAAGAAGACGATGGAGGTGTTAATATGGAACTGGTTATTGTAACAGGAATGTCCGGGTCAGGTAAGTCCGTTGCGATCAACGCGCTGGAAGATCTGGGATACTACTGTGTCGACAATTTGCCACCTCAATTCATATTGCCCTTTGCTAAATTAAGTATCGGTACAAAGGGTAGAAAAGAGAAGCTGGCATTGGTGGTTGATGCCAGGAGCATGGATGTTTTTACTGGGCTTCAGGATGGAATCAACATGCTGGATGAAAATAAGATCATCTATAAAATCCTGTTTCTGGATGCATCAGATGAAACACTTCTGAATCGATATAAGGAGACCAGAAGAAAACATCCTCTGATGGACATGGAAGTCACATCGCTTGAAGATGCCATTGATATTGAAAGAATTTCATATGAATCCATCCGAAGCAGATCAGACTTCATCATTGACACGACGTATCTCAGTAGTGCCAATCTTAAAAAAGAAGTGACCAGTCTTTTCTCGGTGGGTGATTTTCATACCATGCAGATCAAGACGGTCTCTTTCGGATATAAATATGGAATTCCAAATGATGCAGATCTTGTTTTTGATCTGAGATATCTGCCCAATCCATATTATGTACCGGAGCTCAGAGATAAAACTGGTGTAGATGACGATGTGTTTAACTATGTCATGAAAACAGCACTTGCAAAGACGCTGTTTGATAAACTGATTGATCTCATTCTCTATCTTATTCCTCTCTATATTGAAGAAGGAAAGAGTCAGCTCGTTATCGCTTATGGTTGTACTGGTGGGAAGCACCGCTCTGTCACCTTCGCAAGAAAAACTGCGGAGTATCTGAGTCAGAATCATAATGTTGCAACACAGCATAGAGATATAGACCGAAATTAAATGTTGATGAAGGAAGTAAACTATTCTATGAGAAGATTTAAAGGGATATCTGTGGTTCTTCTTTTTGTTCTGATACTGGGACTTGGAGGATGCAAATCAAATAATAGAGAAGTGCTTAATCAGAAGATATCTGAAGGAGAGCTGCTTTTATCAGAAGAAAAGTACGAGGAAGCTGAGTTATACTTCGGGGTGCTTTTTGATGAGAATCGCGACAGCATAACGGTCATGGAGAAACATGAATTCTCTAAACAGATGGCAGAGTCGAGAAAGAATCTGGCTCAAGCTGAGAAATTCATGGAACATGAAAATTACAAAGCAGCCTATGAAAGTCTGGGGGGAATCCGCCCGGATGATCTGAACGGACTTAAAATGAAAGTGGAGATTGAGACAAAAATCCGCGACATATATATGGAAAAAGCCGAAGTGCTGAGTGATGAGATGCTTTTTGAAGAAGCACTGGGTGTAGTCGAAGAGTATCAGGAAATCATCGAAAATGATGAAATTATGGATCAGTACAAGACGGTTTTACTGGACAGAAAAAGACAACAGGAGGAACCTGTTGTAGAAGCAAAGAAAATCATCGTTCTTGATCCCGGGCATCAGGCGGTGCAGGACAAGGATAAGGAGCCGCTGGGACCTGATTCGGAGATCATGAAGAATAAAGTTTCCTCGGGAACGAGAGGCGTCTCAACTCAGATCTATGAATACGAACTGAATCTTGTGGTTTCAAATAAGCTGAAGGACAGACTCGTTGAAGAAGGGTTTGAAGTGCTCATGACCAGAACCGACCATGATGTATCCATCAGCAATAAAGAAAGAGCTGAGATGGCAAATAATGCAGGAGCGGATATTTTCATCAGAATTCATGCCAATGGAAGTGAAAATCCCGATAAAAAGGGAATCATGACCATCTATCCTTCCGAAGAGAATCCATTTGTCAGCCATTTAAGTGATGAAAGCTATAGATTATCAAAGGATCTTCATGATGAAATGATCAGAGAAACAGAAGGTGAAAGTGCAGGAATCAATGCCATGGACAACATGGTAGGAATCAACTGGTCCAAGGTCCCTGTAACCATCGTTGAACTGGGTTATATGTCAAACGCTGAAGAAGATCAGATGCTAAACACAGTAGAATATCAGAACCAGCTTATTGAGGGTATGGTGATGGGCATAAAGAAGTATTTTGAGGCGGATAATAACTAGAAGGCAGATAAGAACCGTAACTTTTGATAAGTTCCGGTTCTTTTTTGCTTTTTTACTCTGTATGAAGTCTATATTGAAAATGGTATTTATTCGAAGAATAAAGTATAATATACGTATAAAACAAGGGATAATATGGTATTGTTATAGTATTATAAGTTCAAAAGATAGGGAGGATAAGCATGGCACGTGAAACCAGAAGGAAAATAAGTATTTTTTTATCTTTGATCGTGAGTCTGATCTGGATTTACTTAGGAATAACAAAAACTTTTGTGGAAAACAAAACGAATGTAATTATGATTATTTTTGGAGTGGTCATCATTGCGCTCAACTTATCCATGTTGAAAGATATTTATTATCCGAAAAAACTTAATAGCAATGAACGGTGAATTTGTGGGATAGTTGGAGCTGAGGCTTTGACTATCCTTTTTCTCTTGAATAGAATTCTTGGAAGGAATTAATACAGAGACAATTAATCAGATAAATCTGGGTTATACTATAAGCAATAAAGATTATCCTTTTATATTTTCTCTAATATCGGTATAATTAATTATTATGACAAAAGAGATACGAGAAACCATGAAAATAATAAGCTGTGATTCAAGGCCTCGGAAAGTATGGTGAAGGAATTGAAGACGTGGAATGACAAAAGATATCATAGCTTGAATTATTTCTTGAGAGAGAAATTTGAAGGCAAAGTATATAAAATCAGCCTGGATGGGGGATTTTCCTGTCCAAACAGAGATGGAACCATAAATGGAACAGGATGCATCTTCTGCAGTGAAAGAGGTTCAGGTGACTTTGCGGGGGACCGTAATTTCAGCATCAAGAAGCAGTTTGATGATATCAGCTGCATGATGGAGAAGAAATGGAAAAGCGGAAAATATATCGCTTATTTTCAGGCCTATACCAATACCTATGCAAAGCCGGATGTACTTAGAGAAAAATATCAGGAAGCAATCAGTCAGGAAGGGGTTGTAGCGCTATCCATCGCCACAAGACCGGACTGCCTGGATAAAGAAGTCCTTGATGTGCTGTCGGAATTCAAAGACAAAGTATACACCTTTGTCGAACTTGGACTGCAGACCGTAAGTGATAAGACTGGAAGGATGATCAATAGAGGATATGATCTTCCTGTTTTTGAGGAAGCAGTCAGAAATCTGAGAGCCCTTGGAATTGATGTGGTGGTCCATGTGATCTTCGGATTACCTGGAGAAAATCATGAAGATATGCTTGATACGGTGAGATATCTTGCCGGGACGGATATTCAAGGAGTTAAATTTCATCTGCTGCATCTCATGAAAGATACACCCATGGTTCAGCTATATGAGCGAGGGAAGCTGGTGTTTCTGGAGATGGAAGAGTATGTGTCACTCGTGGCAGAATCCATAGCACTTCTACCAGAGCGTATTGTCATACATAGGACAACAGGAGACGCACCAAGAGATCTTCTCATCGGACCGATGTGGTCCTTGAAGAAATGGGAAGTGTTAAATGCCATAGATGATTATTTCAAAGATCAGGATCTGTATCAAGGTAAAAACTATCAGAAAACCAAAGAAACCATAGGCTAATAAGCCTTTAGAGGGAGAGAATTAATGAAAATTGATCTTATTACAACTGGAAGCCATGTGACAGCGGAGCTTGTGAAAAATACCACTGTGATTGTGATTGACGTGCTGAGAGCCACATCAGTCATCATAACAGCGCTGAAAAACGGCGCAAAAAGTGTAGTACCTGTAACTTCTGTGGAAGAAGCGCTTGAAACCAAGAAGAAGCTTGAAAACGTCATTCTAGGCGGAGAAAGAAAAGCACAGAAAATTGAAGGGTTTGAATTGTCCAATTCACCCTTGGCATACAGCAGTACCGCAGTACATGACAAGAATGTGATCCTCACAACGACCAATGGAACCCATGCCATAACAAAAAGCAGTGCAGCAAACAAAATATACATCGGTGCACTCCTTAATGCGAAGGCGGTTTCACAAAAAGCGGCAGGGGAAGATAGTCCTGTGGTCATCGTCAATTCTGGTACCGATGGGAATTTTTCCATGGACGACTTCATCGCATCGGGTGCGATCATTGAAGAAATTCTGCGGATCAAAGAATATGAACTGACAGATGTGGCGAGAACAGCACTGCTTATCTACAGAACACATCAGGATTTCATCAGCTATATCAAAGAAGCGAAGCATTATAAACTCCTGATGGAGCTGGGTCTGGAAGAAGATATCCAGTTCTGCCTCCAGAAAGATCTTTACGACATCGTCCCTGAATATAAAAATGGGATCATCAAGCTGCAATTTTAAGTTGATTTTGAAATAGGATTTATGATGAAGCCAGCAGCGATAGAAAGCCGACAATCAGATAAAGTGGAAGCGGATCATCTCTGATCTGTTGCATAAAAAAGGAAGCGGATTTTAAATGTATAAATCCGCTTCCTTTTTATTGCTCTTTATTTTTTTATTGATCTCTGATGATTAAAAATGATCTTTAATGATTTCCAGATTCTCCAGAGGGACCCATCCTTCTTCTCCACTATGTTCATGTATGCAGAAGGCCCAGTTGTTTACAGTTTTCTTCAAGGAGACTACATCTCCTATTGAGACGTTCAGTTCTTTGGAGGAGTAATCTTCAAGAAGAACGGATTCATCGCTTAAATCCTTGAGATATACACGAGGGATCCAGCCCTCTTTAAGCGTATCTCTTGAAATGCAATATACCCAGTTTTGCCAGACCGGATTTCCTATGTATTCTTCAAGCCTGAGAACACGGTCATTTTCCTTTAGTTTAATAAGATTCGCTTCATTCACAATGTGATTTTTAATTACTATATATCTCATATGTTCAGTGTAACTGCGATTTCTGATATGATGAGGTCCATCTCATCAGGTGGCAGATTTTCCTTGATTTCATAATAGGGTGTAAGCATGCAGTTTCTATCAAAAAGTCTGAAAAGCTCGATCATGATCGGGCTGGTCTCTGGTTCGACTCTCTGAGTCTTATCTGCAGCATAGGAGAGAATACCCAAAAAGGTGGCACCATTTCGTACTCTTTCCATAACCTCATTCACTAAAGGAGCTAAATGGGATTTGATGTATTTCTGGTAGTTTTCTTCGCTGAAATCCTCTTTCGTAATATCTTTTCTATAAAGTTCAAAATGCTTTTCGATATTTGGGACGGGAACCAGATTGATATTCAGTGCAATCAGGTCCGATACAACGGGTAAAGGACCATGGGAAGTCTCATTTTCCTTGGATAAAGATCCCTGATCTAATATGCTGCTGGTAATTACAAGTATTTTATCTTCCATAAGCGACCTCCTCGATAGACTTAAATTAATTATGACATTATTCTGAAATAAACACAATGAAGTGATGTAAAGGTAAGGTGAACTCTAAATGAATATTTCGTGATTTATTGTCAATGTAGGGTCTACTCCGCTATAATTCAAAGTAAGGGGTGATGAAAGTGGATAATGGAATTGATCCTAGAATCATGGATAATATAACAAAAGTATGTATATGCAAAGCGATACCAAGAAGTAAAATAAAGGAAGCCATCAGAAAAGGTGCGGACAGTGTGGTCAAGGTGAATGAAGTCACAGGGTCTGGTTCGGGAGAGTGCCGCGGAAGACGATGCGGCCTTAAGATCAAAGCTCTTGTAGATGGATATAAGAATGGAGAATGGGAATGATGAAAAAACTGTTTCATAAAAGTAGTGCTCTTTTTCTGACACTGCTACTGTTTCTGAGCTTTTCCGGTTGTTCCATACTGGGCATTGAACTCCTTGAAGAAGGAAATCCTCCTCAGGTGGAAGACGTGATAGAATCCCCTGAAGAAGTGGAAAATGAGGTTCCTGAGGAAGGCACCACCATTGATGAAGAAGGTTTTTATACCTCGAAAGATGAGGTTGCACTCTATATTCATACCTATGGCAGACTGCCTGGTAATTACATCACCAAAAACAAGGCCATGGATCTTGGCTGGGATGCAAGTAAGGGAAATCTCTGGGACGTGACAGATCAAATGAGCATCGGTGGAGACCGGTTCGGTAATCGGGAAGGACTGCTTCCAGATGAAAGCGGAAGAAAGTGGTTTGAGGCGGACATCGATTATGAGGGCGGTTATCGAAATGCCCTGAGAATCGTGTTCTCAGATGATGGACTGATCTATTACACAGATGATCACTATGGATCATTTGAGAAGCTTTATTAAGAAGGAGGATGCCATGAACAGAGTTATCCTGAACGGAAAAAGAATGATCACAAGAGACGTGACCCATGCTTATCTGAAGAGAAAATTTACATTTCCGGATTATTATGGAAGAAATCTGGATGCCCTCTGGGACCTTCTTTCAACAACTGCAAAAGAGACGGAAATTGTTGTTGTGAACGCCCACTGTATACCTGAAAAACTCGGGCAATACGGATACTCTCTGATGAAAGTGTTTGAAGACCTCAATGAAGAGAATGGGCGTGTGAAGGTCACCTTTCTCAACTGATGTGAATCCTTGAACGGAAAGTGAAGTCTTTCTGTTCAAGGATTCTTTTTAGTTTTCTGGATAAATAATGGACTAAGAGACATTGAAATACGGTATAATGAAATGGAATGAAAGAAAAGAAAGTTGCCCATAGGGGCAGACAAGGAGTGAAATATGGATTATAAATATTTGACCATCAGAGAAATCATTGAAAAGTATGAAGTAGACAATATTATGGATGCGCTTGATTTCATGCATCTGGAGTTTGATGTGGAAAGCCCTTTAGAGGAGCTTATCACGATGCTTGAAGAGGGAATCAGACAATACGGAATTGAGATCTTCTATATGCTGGGGCATGAGGATATGGTTCACCTGAAAGAAATGAAAGAAAACAATGGGCGATTCACTTTTACAGACGAAGAAGATCCGGAGGAAGGACCTCCAGAAGAACTTATGGAAATCATAGCACTGATTGATCTTTGCCTTGTTCAACCTGAAATGGACGATGAGGATAACAGCCTTGTGACAGTTCATGTGAGTAAGGAATTCATTGATCTTTTCGAAAGCTTTCTGGTTCCGGAAAGACTCAGCATGGCAGCCTACCTAGATGAAGCTGCAAAGATCATCAAAGGTGCACTTTACTATTATGGCGCACTGGAGCTTGAAGCTCTACACGAAATCGTCCAGAAGAATCATGGAAATATGGACATGAAGCTGTTCAATCGCGTTCTGTCTTACAGACATTCGCTTACACATGAGTATTATTCAGTTTATCTGGATGACAAAGAGTACATCGTGGACGTGGACTTTGAAACATTCTTTGATATTGATGAGATTAAAACCTGGAACAGAGGTCAAGGGTATAAAAGCTTTGAACGTCCTGACTTTCTGGAGGCAGGGGATCTTATGTTCATTGAAAGAGAAGAAGAGTATGATGAGATCTATGATTATTTCTATGACAGGTTCATCTTAAGCGAGGAAGCCCAGGAGAAATATCCTCATATTCCGGAAGATTTCTATTATGGGTATTTCATTGAAATGCTGCTGGACCTTGGCAGAAAATCCAAGGAGACAAATGAGATTGTAGAAGCTTTCCTGGAAGAGATGGATTTCTCTTCTGATGAAGAAAAACGTCATGGGAAAAAACTCGTCATCGATTATCTCAACAAGGTCAGCAGATGGGACAATCTTGGCTTTGCCAATGATGAAATGCCGAAATTGAAGCTGGGAAATAAGAATGTGGTGCACATGAAAGCCTACATGGGCAAAAAGAAAGAGTAATGTCTTCTCCAATGGATCTCTGGGCTAAAGCCCTTTGATTCACTTGTTTGACAAGGGATTATGCATATAATATAATGATTAGGTCAAACGCTATGAACAGGACGAGTATCTTCTGTAATAGGCTTAAAGAGAGAGGTTATATGCTGTGAAACCTTAGCCTGAAGGAAGTGAAGATCACCTGGGAGTGGAACTGCTGAAAAATAGAAGTAAGCATTTACGTTGTTTCGCGTTAAGAAATAGGATATGAAGGGGAAGGATTTTCTCTGTGTATCTGAAAATGTATTAATTAGGTGGTATAGCTAGACCTCGTCCTATTTTGGGCGGGTCTTTTTTTATATATTCAGGGAAGAAGGAGTTGTTGATATATGTATAAAAAAGTGGATACGGGTAAATCCTTTGTATCGATGGAAGATGAAGTAAGAGATCTCTGGCGTGAAAATAATATCGTTGAAAAGAATTATAAGCTGAACCAGGACGGTGAGGTGTTCACCTTCTTTGACGGACCTCCAACAGCCAATGGAAAGCCTCATGTAGGACATGTTCTTACTAGAGTCATCAAGGATCTTATTCCTAGATACAAGGTCATGAAAGGATACAAAGTACTGAGAAAGGCCGGATGGGATACTCATGGTCTGCCAGTGGAGCTGGAAATTGAAAAGAAGCTCGGAATTGACGGGAAAAAAGGAATCGAAGAATACGGAGTGGAAAACTTCATCAACGAATGTAAGGAAAGTGTATTCACCTACACCAACATGTGGAAGGAAATGTCTGAGAAAATCGGTTTCTGGGTGGACATGGAAGACCCTTACATTACATACAAGAATGATTATATAGAATCTGAATGGTGGGCACTGAAAACCATGTGGGAATCAGAACTTCTCTACAAGGGCTTCAAGGTCATGCCTTACTGTCCACGTTGTGGTACAGGGCTGTCTTCTCACGAAGTGGCACAGGGATATAAGGATGTCACAGACACATCAGCCATTGCCAAGTTCAAGGTGAAGGGTACTGAGAACAAGTACATTCTTGCCTGGACAACAACCCCATGGACACTTCCATCTAATGCGGCTCTTGCAGTAAACAAGACTTTCACCTATGTGGAAGTAAAAGTGGAAGATGAGTTCTACATCCTGGCGAAGGCTCTTTGTGAAAAGGTGCTTGAAGGCAAGGAATATGAGATCATTCGTGAATTCCTTGGAGAAGAACTGGTCAATGTGGAATATGAGCAGCTGATGCCGTTCCATACACCTGAGAAGAGAGCATTCTTTGTCATCCACGGAGACTTTGTCACGCTTTCAGACGGTACTGGTGTAGTTCATACTGCGCCTGCTTATGGTGAAGATGACTATATGGTGGGTATGAGAAATGATATTCCATTTATCCATCTGGTCAATGAAGAAGGTAAGTTCATGGATGAAGTGGAGCCCTTCAAAGGCATGGATGTCAGAAAAGCGGATAAGGCGATTCTGCAGTGGCTGAAGAATGAGAACAAGCTTTTCCATGCAGAGAAGTATACGCATTCCTATCCACATTGCTGGAGATGCGATACACCGCTTCTCTACTATCCGAAGGACAGCTGGTTTATCAGAATGAGTTCTCTAAGAGATGAACTTCTTGAGAATTCCAACAGTGTAAACTGGTATCCTGACAATGTCAGAACAGGCAGAATGGGTAAATTCCTTGAAAATGTCATCGACTGGGGAATTTCAAGAGACAGATACTGGGGAACACCGCTTCCAATCTGGGAATGTTCCTGCGGTCATAGAGAATGCATCGGTTCAATAAAGGAACTGAAGGAAAAGGGAATTGATGTTCCTGAGAACATCGAACTCCATAAGCCTTATATCGACAAAGTGAAGCTGAATTGTGATAAGTGCGGTGGCACCATGGAGAGAACCCATGAAGTCATTGATGCCTGGTTTGATTCAGGATCCATGCCGTTTGCACAATGGCACTATCCGTTTGAAAACAAGGAAATGTTTGAAGAAAACTTCCCTGCACAGTTCATATCAGAAGCAGTAGACCAGACGAGAGGATGGTTCTATACACTGCTTGCCATTTCAACGGCGATCTTCAAAAAGAGTCCATTCGAAAACGTCATCGTCATGGGTCATGTTCTGGACAAGAAGGGCATCAAGATGTCCAAACACAAGGGGAATGTCGTTGAGCCGATGAAGGTCATCAACGAACAGGGAGCAGATGCTACAAGATGGCATTTCTATACCGCTTCCATGCCATGGCTTCCTACAAGATTCTCACAGGATGATGTGGCTGAAAGCCAGAGAAAGTTCCTTCTGACTTTCTATAATGTGTATTCCTTCTATGTGCTTTATGCGGACATCGACAATTTCAATCCGCTGGAGTACAAGGATCATAAATCCGACAATATCATGGACAAGTGGATTCTGTCCAAGCTGAACAGCCTGGTGAAGAAGGTGACGGAGAATCTGGACGGATATAGAATCACCCAGAGCGCCCTTGCCATCGAAGAGTTCACTGATGATCTGTCAAACTGGTACGTGAGAAGAAACCGTGCAAGATTCTGGTCCGACGAACTTACAGAGGATAAGATCAGTGCCTACACCACTCTTTATAATGTACTTGTCACACTTGCAAAAACTTCAGCACCATTTGTGCCTTATATTTCAGAAACCATCTATCAGAACCTGATTGTGGGACTGGATAAGGATGCGAAAGAATCCATCCACTTCACAAGCTATCCAGTAGCGGATGAATCGCTCATCAATGAGGAGCTGGAAAGAGAAATGGGTCTTGCCTACAACCTGGTGACACTGGGAAGAAGTGCAAGAAACACATCCAACATGAAGAACAGACAGCCGCTTTCTCAGATGCTGATTTCCGAAAAGGAACTTCCAGAGTATTATGGAGATGTCATCAAGGATGAGCTCAATATCAAGGAAGTTGTTCTAGGAGCAGACCTTTCTAAATATGTAAACTATGAAATCAAGCCGAATCTTCCAGTTATAGGAAAGCTCTACGGCAAGATGATTCCAAAGATCAAAAATGCGATCAATGGAATGGACCAGATGGATCTTGCTCAGAAGGTAAGCCGCGGTGAAGATGTTGCGGTAACCATCGATGGACAGGAGATCCTCCTGAACGGAGACAATCTTCTGGTGACCATGCAAGGCCTGGAAGGATTCGCCTTTGCTGGTGAAGGAGAACTCGGAGTCATTCTTGATACGAACCTGACGCCTGAATTGAAGGAAGAGGGAGACGTTCGTGAAATGATTTCCAAGATCCAGAACCTGAGAAAGGAATCCGGATTTGAGGTGGCTGATAAGATCAGACTTTATGTTTCAGGTAATGAGAAGCTTATGGAGATCATGAAGAAATTTGAAGACCATCTGAAAAAGGAAATTCTGGCGGAGGAAGTTCTATACAGTGAAGATCATGCTGTAGAAGAATTCAATATCAATGGAGAAACAATCAATATCGGTGTTGAAGTCGTAAAATAACTTAAATCACTAGAATAAAATGAGTAATTTGATGGATAAACCTGACTATGCATGCATAGTCAGGTTTATCTTAATTTATACAATGAAAACACAGGTTAAATTTTCATGAAACCATTACATTTTCTGACAGAAGATGTTAAAATACAAATGTATAGTAATGTAAACAAGAAAAAAATTTACATTTTCTTGAAAAAAACTAAGGTTTTTTCAGTAAATATATATTACAATGTATATGATAAGGTTTACTGACTAATATTTTAATAGAAATAACACAGAACATTCGTGTTCAAAGTGATATACTAGTATAAAATACTGTTTTTGGCAAAGAATGAATATTAATTTATAAATATGAGGAGTGGTAACATGGCAGCTTCAATCAAAGACGTTGCAAGAGAAGCGGGCGTATCTATCGCAACCGTATCTCGTGTATTAAACAACGTGGACGTAGTAAATGAAGATACAAAAAAGAGAGTTCAGGAGGCAATCGACAAGCTTAAATACAGACCCAATATCGTTGCGAGAAGCCTTAAGACGCAGAGAACAAAGACTATTGGGATTCTGGTTCCGGATATATCCAATCAGTTCTATCCTGAGGTTGTAAGAGGAGCAGAGGACGTAGCCAATATTTATGACTACAACATCATTCTCTGTAATTCAGACTCGGATCTTGAAAAAGAAAAAGAGTATATCCGTGTACTGAAGGAAAAGATGGTGGATGGTATGCTCTACATGAGTTCATCCCTTGAAACAGAAATTCTGGAACTCATAGATGAACTGGAGCTGAAAACAGTTCTTGTTGAAACGAAGATTCCAGGTGGAAAGCACCCAAGCGTAACCATTGACAACAAAAAGGCCGCTTATGATGCAACAAAATATCTGCTTGACAAAGGAAATAAGAAAATTGCTTTTATCGGACTGAAGAAAGATAAGACCAATGCAGTATCAAGACGTTACAACGGTTATGAGAAGGCACTGAAAGACAGCGGGATTGAACTGGATCCAAGTCTTGTATTTTTTGGTGGTCTGAAAGCGGCTGACGGATATAATGGAATCAATGTGATTCTGGAAAACCGTGAGATCGATGCAGTATTCTGCGCTTCTGATGAAGTAGCGATGGGAGCCATCAACGCATTAAGAGATAAGGGACTTGACTGTCCTAAAGATGTGGATGTTATGGGATTCAACGACAACTCCATGGCAGCTGTATTCTATCCAAAGATTTCCACAATAGCTCAGCCTATGTATGACATGGGTTCAGTAGGAATGAGAATGCTGATCAAGATCGTGAACAACAAACCACTGGATGACGATCAGTATGTTCTGCAGTACTATTTAGTGGAAAGAGATTCAGTTAAATAAGGAGATTTTATGGCTTACAAATATAATACGGATGAACTACATAAGATGACCATTGAAACACTGGAACGAAGAGGAGTCACCTTAGAGTCTATAGCGGATATTGTCATGATACTTCAAGAGAAATATTATGCAGGACTCACACATGAGTACTGCGTTGAAAACATCAAGGGTGTTCTCCGTAAAAGAGAGACAATTCATGCGGTGCTGACAGGTATCGCCATTGATGAACTCGCAGAGAAAAAAATGCTGCCGGAACCTCTTCAGGATATTGTAGAAAGTGATGAAGGGCTCTATGGCATTGATGAAATTCTGCCTCTATCTATCGTGAATCTATATGGTAGTATAGGGCTGACCAACTTCGGGTATCTGGATAAAGAAAAAATTGGAATCATCAAGACATTGGATGAGCAGAAACATGGAATACATGTGAATACTTTTCTCGATGATATCGTTGCGGCAATTGCAGCAGCGGCGGCTAGTAGAATAGCCCATTCTGATCGACCATAGAATCTTAAAGCAGTGAAAATTCGAAGAAAGATGCACATGTATTTGTGTATCTTTCTTTTTTGAGTGCAATACAGATTTTATAGAATAAGTTCTGATTTTACAGTTTATCTATACCCATAACGCTGATATGGGACTATTATATTAGTTATGTTTACAGAACAAAATTAGTGGAAGTTAACATAAGAACAAAAGAAAACATCCTTAAATGGAATTATAGTATACGTCCTTTAGGACTTAGGAGGAAAAAGAGTTGGGAGATCGAGCAAAATTAATGAGGGAAGAGAATGTCTTCAAGTTATTCTTGAGGTTTTCAATTCCTGCAATCATAGGGATGATTATTCAGGCCCTTTATAACATAGTAGATAGAATATACATCGGGAATATTCCTGAAGTCGGTGGACTGGCCATCAGCGGTATTGGTGTAATACTGCCGATCACGTTCATCATCATGGGTTTCTCCATGCTTTTCGGGATAGGAGCTGGTGCCAATATATCCATCAAACTGGGACAGAACAAGAAAGATGATGCGGAGAGAATATTCGGCGCTGGCTTCTTCATGCTGGTTGTTACAGGAATTGCCATCACTGTCATCGGACTTCTGTTCCTGAACCAGATTGTCAATCTTTATGGTGCGGATGATTCTATCAGATCCTATGCAACGGGATACTTCAGAATCATACTTTACGGTAATGTTTTTAACACCATCGCATTCGGACTGAACAATATCATCAGGGCTGAGGGGAATGCAAAGGTCGGTATGCTTACCATGGTCATCGGTGCCGTAATCAACATCATACTTGATCCTATCCTCATCTACGGCCTGGATATGGGCGTAGAGGGAGCTGCCATCGCAACAATCATTGCTCAGTTTGCAAGCTTCGTCTGGACCATGAGATACTTCCTGTCCGGAAGCAGCATGCTGAAACTGAGAAAGAGCTACATCAGATTCCATAAGGACCTGGTAATAATGATCATGTCTATCGGTGCTTCACCCTTTGCCATGCAGGCAGCAGGAAGTGTCATCGGTATTCTCATGAACAGAAGTCTTTCCTTATATGGAGGGTCTCTTGCCATCGGGGCCTATGCAGCCATAAACTCTGTGGTGACACTGTTCTTCATGCCCATATTCGGTATGAATCAGGGTCTCCAGCCGATCATCGGGTTCAACTATGGCGCGAAGAATTATACCAGGGTGAAAGAAGCATTGAAGGTAGGAATCATTTCTGCAACAGTGGTCTGCACCATCGGTTTTATCTTTGTACAGGCAGTTCCCCATGTATTCATAAACTTCATCACCAAAGACCCAGATATTAGAGAAATGGGTGTAGTAGGAATAAGAAGATTTATGCTGCTGATGCCAGTCATTGGAATGCAGATCATCAGTTCAAACTTCTTTCAGGCCATCGGAAAAGCAAAGAAGTCTTTCTTCCTGGCCATGTCAAGACAGGTGATTTTCCTGATTCCGCTGATTCTCATACTGCCAAGATTCTTTGGACTCATAGGAATCTTTACTGCAGTACCTATTGCTGATGGAATAGCGACAATAACCACACTGGTCGTACTCTATTTCCAAATCAAAAGCATGAACAGGGAAGAGAAATCATTCAGAGAACATAGAATTGATGAAATTGAAGAAAGAGTAGAAAAGAAGCTCGGTATAGAAATATAGAGCGTAGAACAGAATAGAAAAAATAAATTAAAAGCCCGGATGAAATGGTAATAATTTCATCCGGGCTTTCTGCAGTCCATTTCTGATATAAAACACACAATAATCCCGAAGAAGTTCGGGATTATACTTTCATTTTACAGTATATAATGTTTATAATAAGGTAATCATAAAAAAGTAGAACGATATAGAAAATGATTATTCGAGAGGATTAATTATGAGGAGGATTTATAATCGGACAGTGTTCATACTCTACAATAAACCGATAGTAACATTAGCAATTCTATTTGCTGCTTATGGAATCACAAGAGTTTTTTTTACACCGGATAATGTTCTTGATCTACTTGCGAAATTTATGGGTTTCTTTGTACTTCTCATAGTTTATGTTTTCTATGAAATGAAAGACATCAAGATGGTCTTTTGGACAGTTCTCTGGTATATTGCAAGCTTTACGACTGTTCTTATCTTATACAAGCTTAATATAAACTTCATCGGCAAGATTAAGGTGAATCCTTATGATATATGGGGAATCCTCTATATAGGGTTCTGGGTGTGTTATTTTATGGAGGATACTATGAGTACATATATTTCAAAAAGAAAGATAGAAAAACAGAGAAAATATTATTAGAGGATGGAGTGTTTATGACAAATAGGACAGAGTTTATCAAATCAATGGGTGTTATTCTAGGGGGGATCTTTGGGTTTCTTGGTTCTAAAATCTATCAGACCTGGGCTTTAAACTACAATGGTAAAGCTTACCAAGACGGAACTTTTATGGATGGGCAGGAGATTATCATCTGGAGGTATTCAGTAGACTACCCTACCATATTTCTGCTCATTATTGTGACGATCTTTTCAGTGCTGGGATACCTGCTTGCAAAGAAGATCATACATTTGTGGAATATAAAAGAAGTATAATTATTTAAGAGTAACAACTAAATGGCAATGGATTTTTTGATGAAAACTGAAAGGAAATGATTAATATTATGAAAACAAAAGAAGAATGGATCAGAGACCTTGAACTACTACCACATCCTGAAGGTGGGTATTATAGGCAGACGGACAGATCGGAGAAGGTTTATGGGGATGAAGATAAAAAGCTGCCCTTATTCACCAACATCTATTTTCTTCTGACCAAGGAAAGTCCATCTCATTTTCATCGACTTATTTCTGATGAGCTCTGGTTCTATCATGGGGGTAATCCTCTCACCATCCATTCCATAAGATCTGATGGGACTTATGAGAAGAATGTGCTGGGACTTGAAAAAGGAGAAGAGCTCCACCATACGGTACCAGCAGGTGTGATCTTCGGGTCCACTGTGGAAGAAGGTTATGCTTTAGTCAGCTGCACTGTGGTACCAGGATTTGATTTTTCTGATTTCAAGCTTTTTACAGAAGAAGAGCTGCTTGAATTATACCCAGAGCATGATGAAATCATCAGGCGACTGACGCTAAAAAGAAAGTAAGGATCCACATAGGAGTGGAGTACCTTTGAGTGATAAAGCGAAGGAGTTTTCAAAATGAAAAGAAAGAATATGATTTTGGGTTCAGTATTATCCATGATTATTTTGACAGGATGTTCCGGTAATAAAGAGTTCCCATCACAAGTGACGGAAACAGATAGAGGATCCGCTGTTTTGGAAAGCTCGTCTGATGGTACCATTGAAAGACTGGAGGAAAAGATCAAAGTGCGGAATGGTCAGATAGAAGTCCTAGAAGGGATAAACGAAGAATACTTTGAATTCATAGAAAGCACACTCAAGTATCTCGATGAGGAGGAACTGAAAGATTTCGCGCAGTCACTGTATAGATACACGCTGACAATCAATGGAGTGAAATATGAAGCGGGAGATGAAGTGGAACTTTCTGAAGGTCCTGTTGAAGTGAAAGTTGTTTCTGAAATGCTTTTTCAGATCAATCTTCCTCAGAAACTGTATGAACTTGGTTCTTTACCAGGTTTTGTGGATGATCATATCAGTTTTAACAATCAGGAACCTGAGAATCTTGAAGTCACAGATGGAACAGTGGTACAGGCTTATATCTATACGTTCGGAGAAGAAAAGCCCATAGAGGATCTGGAAATACATCTGTCAGAAGAACTGAGAGAGCACTTAGGACTTGATACTGATGTGATTGATATAGAATTCATAAAATAGAAAATAAACATATTATAATCAATCTACTTTCGGAGGATACATGAATTTATTGAAAAAGAAACATATGATTCTGTTGGTTTTAATAATCAGTATCTTGGCCGCTTACGGATGTAAACAGGAAGAAAAAACTCTATACAATCGAAACATTGTTGTAGACGGACAATCTCTTCCGTTCTATGAAAGCTCATTGACATATAACGCTGAAGAAGCTAGGGCTATCGCCACAAAATTGAGTACTGTTTTTGGGTCGAATATATCTGTTTCTTTACTTGAAAATACATATATTATAGTGAATCATGATGGAGATAACCTGACAGAAGATTTTAGTACCGAAGAAACTCCTTCGTATGGTGAAATTCTTGATCTAGCACAAAACATCAAGGAAAAAGGATA
This sequence comes from uncultured Proteiniclasticum sp., assembly GCA_964643785.1. Classification (GTDB taxonomy): domain Bacteria; phylum Bacillota; class Clostridia; order Clostridiales; family Clostridiaceae; genus Proteiniclasticum. The sequence continues at coordinate 13,567 of CAZXUT010000042.1, read as the reverse complement.
TCTTGTAGTAGATAAAGATAGTTACAGAGTAACGACCATCGAAAAGGAAATCAAAGCGCTATTTGATGGAGAAAGACGAGTTTGGCCAGATAATCTGGATAAAATATTGGAAGATAACAGAGTGTCTTATGAGAATAAAGACTATCAAGCCATCAACTTGTATCTATTAAAGAATAGAGTCATAGTCTGGAAGCAGACGGTTTTTGAAGAATAGGAAGTGGTTTTTTTAATGGCTCTGTACTTCATCATAGTTTTCATACAGAGTGGAATTATTTTTGGTGCAGTTTTAAAGGGAATCACTAAAAATATATAGGAGTCCAGATTCACTAAGAGAAAGGTATGTCCACACTGTTTTCATGAAGAAGTTTCCAGGCATGGGAAATGCAAAATCATACAAAGATACATCTGCAAGTCCTGCAGGAAAATAGTTACGTTTTATGTTGTCACCTAAGCTATGTCTGAATTATAGAAAATACGGAGTAACTAAGACCATATAAAGAGGAGAAGTCTTATGCGGAAATGCACTAATTGCACTTATCAATTTGAAAGAAATGAAATTCGTAAAGCTACATGGTTACGGAGATATGGAAATATTAAATGTTCTAATATCGACTGTGGTGTGGAGTATAGCGTTGACTTTTGGTCGAGAATTAAGCTTTCTTTATTAGTTGTTGTGCCCTTTTCACTCTTAACCTTGATTTTCAATCTGCTATTGGATATAAGGTTTTCTGTTGTGATAGGTTTATATTTATTATGGATTGCTTTACTTGTTTTTTATACTCCTTCTATCGTTAAATATCATGAAAACTTATGACTGCTTTTGATTAAGTAGTAAGAGGTTCATTAGAATCCCTTTTAACATGGTCTGATTTCAACACAAGTTTCATACAGAGCCTTTTTAAATCGAGCTTATAAGACCTACTAATCCAATGTACAGGTACCACCTTTCATAAGTTATATTAAACCGCAGTAGTACACTAGTTAGTTTGAATGGGGAGAACAAAGAATGAAGCATTTAGGTACGATAGAATTAGAGACGGACAGGCTGATATTGCGTAGATTTAAGTTATCTGACGCAGAAGCGATGTACAGAAACTGGGCCAGCGACGATGAGGTCACAAAATACCTCATGTGGCCTACCCATAAAGATGTAAGTGTATCAGAATCAGTACTAAGAGACTGGATAGAAAAATATGAGGATCAAGACTTCTATCAGTGGGCAATCGTATTGAAATCAGGTGGTCCTGAGCCCATCGGATCCATTAGCATCGTCAAAAAAGATGATAGGATCAGCATGGTCCATGTAGGCTATTGCATCGGCAGAAAATGGTGGAATCAGGGCATCACTTCGGAAGCTCTTTCCATACTGATTAAATTCTTCTTTGAAGAAGTTAGAGTGAATCGGATTGAATCCAGATTTGATCCCAGCAATGCCAATTCAGGGAAGGTCATGGAGAAATGCGGTCTCATCTACGAAGGGACCATGAAGCAAGGTGACTGGAACAACCAGGGCATCTGTGATTATTCCATGTATGGCCTTGTGAGAGAAGACTACGAAGAAAAATAATGAGTAAATCTCCAAAAGATGAATTTAACATAGGAGGGAGTTTGAATTTGATTGCTGATTTTTTTGATAATAGTTTTAATATAATAGAACTTCTATATCTTGTTTTCATACTGACTTTTATAGTTTATCTTTATTTTCTTTTTCTTCACCGTTTTCTTTCCGAAGAAAAACAACTTAGATACTCATCACTTGCTCGTGGACATGAATTTGTAATGGATAAGTATGATTGGACAGAAACATTAAGAAGACATAGAGCATCACTTCTAGCCGCAATTATTCTATTGTTTATCGTGTTGGTTTTGACGCATATATTTGGCGAAAAAGTTGCGGATATAGGAATCTGGGTAGTAGTTACTGTATGGATTCCTTTTGCTAAATGGATAGGACCTGTTAAAAAATCTAATAATAAATAATTCAAATTATTCGATTTTAAAAGACAATAGGATAGAACTGGTAAGTAGAGAACAAAATAAGTACACTTATAAATCTAAAGGGGAGTCGTGGGTTGATATGACGATGTTGTTAGAGTTAATTGGTGGGATTGGTGAAGTTTTTATGATTATAACTCCTCTAACGCTTGTTATTGGAATTATCAATGCTATAAAGAAAGATGGAAAAAGTTCTACAGTATACAAAATAATGGCAATAATAAGTGCATATTTAATTATAATTCCATTGATGATAAATTCCATATAAATGGTGAATAGATCTAGTTAAGTGAATTATTCAGATAACTGAACTAAAGGGATCAACTTGAATACCTTAATTGAATATCAGATTTCAACGCTGTACTCATACAAAGTCAAATATATAGCTGATTTAGTAGGATTATGTGAAACAAAGATTATTAAGTAAGATCTCAGAGAAAAGAGATTAAATGAAGGGGAAAGTAAACTATGAAAATAAGTAATAAGATTCTTTGGAAAGTACCACTGTTTTGTATCATTGCAGGTGTGATTGCGTTTTATACCGTAGTTTATCTGATTGGTCCATTTATGCTGGTAACGCTGCCAGATGGGACAATTACATCTGATGATACACGAACGCTTATAGGCTATGGAGCTATTTTTATTGTGAGTCTTATAGTCGGTGGATTGTTTGTTTTCAGGGAAATGACTCGAAAAGAAATTTTCTTTTCCGCATCAATTGTTGTAGTTATCGGCTTACTGCTGAATTTACTTCAATGGACATTTAGCCTTACTACTGGTATTGGCGCTATTTTTTTCATGTACGCTTCTCGAATTTTTGAGTGGAGTAGTATTATAACTCTGTTATTGTTTCGTGTGAGTGACAATATTTGGTTTATTGCATTCATCAGTAGCTTGACACCATATTTGTTTATCTTATTTGGTAAAAAAAGGAATAGTAAATTCTGATTTTCAGTCAAGTTAATGGACGTTGTGTGAGGCAGGAGTTCTAATAATTTGTGTTATAATAGTTAGCATGAGTATAGATGCCTAATATGAGAAATATAATGAGGTGAAAATATAAATGAAAGTGAAAATCATAAGCGCTAATTCTGCAAAGAGTCTAGAACAAAAGATGAATGAGTTTATTGAAAGAAGAGATATAACAGTACTTAAAATACATTTTTCTTCTAGTTTCAATGGTGTATATGCATTAATTGAGTATGAAGAGAAATAGTAAACAGCATGACTATCAGCTGGATTGAATGCCCTATACTATTTAGTCACAAAGAGTAAAATAGTGTTTTATATCCTTTCCAAAAAGAAAGAGCTCCTGCAAGCCCGGATCATCCGGTTTTGCAGAAGCTCTTTTTAAGTTAACTGATAAAGCTTTTAAACTTCAAACTGAGCGTTATAGAGTTTTTCATAGAAGCCTTTCTTTTCGATGAGCTCCTCATGGGTTCCGGTTTCAACAATGTCTCCTTTATCCATGACTAGGATGACATCCGCATTACGGATGGTGGATAGTCTATGGGCGATGACAAAGCTTGTCCTGCCTTTCATGAGCTTCTCCATACTTTCCTGTATCAGCACTTCAGTTCTCGTATCCACGGAGCTTGTGGCTTCATCCAGTATGATGATGGAAGGGTCTTTCAGGAAGACTCGAGCGATGGTAAGGAGCTGTTTCTGACCCTGGCTGATATTGGAAGCTTCTTCATTGATCTCCATATCGTAACCGCCAGGTAGGGTCTTCACGAAGTGATGCACATAGGAGGCTTTGGAGGACGTCACCACATCTTCGTCCGATGCATCCAGCTTCCCGTATCTTATGTTATCCATGATGGAACCATGGAAGAGCCAGGTATCCTGCAGCACCATACCGATGGACTCTCTAAGGTCTCTACGGTTCATGTCGCTAATGTCGATCCCATCAAGCTTGATGCTTCCGCTGTTTAGCTCATAATATCTCATGAGGAGCTTCACAAGGGTAGTCTTACCGGCACCTGTCGGTCCGACAATGGCCACTCTCTGGCCAGGTTTCACATCCATGGTGAAGTTCTTGATGATGATTTCATCTTCGTTGTAACCGAAATGGACATTCTTGAAGGATACAGCACCTTCTATCTGGTCCGGATCTACTCTTATGCCTTCTTCATCCTCAATTTCTTCCTCTTCCAGGAAGTCAAAGATTCGTTCAGAAGCGGCAATGGTAGACTGCAGCACGTTGGAAATCTGAGCCACCTGAGCGATAGGCTGTGTGAATCGTCTGATGTACTGGATAAAGGCCAGAATATCACCGACTTTGATGGTTCCTCTGATGGCAAGATATCCACCTATGATGGAAACAAAGACGTATCCCAGGTTTCCGATGAACATCATCAGAGGCTGAGTGAGTCCTGAGAAGAACTGAGACTTCCATGCGGATTTCTGCAGCTTTTCATTGATCTCGCTGAATTCTTCGATGGCTTTTTCTTCCCGGTTGAATGCTTTCAGGATAATGTGTCCGCCATAAGCTTCTTCCACATACCCGTTGGCATCTCCAAGAAGTTCCTGCTGCTGTTTGAAGAATTTCTGGGAACGCTTGATGATGGTCACCATAAGTCCCATGCTGACAGGCAGTATGAGAAGGGCGATGAAGGTCATGGACACACTGATGGAAAGCATCATGATCAGGATACCGATGATGGTGGTCACCGAGGTGATGATCTGCGACAGGGACTGATTAAGGCTCTGTGATACAGTGTCCACGTCATTGGTCATTCTCGAGAGCACATCTCCATGACTGTTCTTGTCGAAGTATTTAAGGGGCAGTTTATTGATCTTATCTGAAATACTTGTTCTAAGGTTATAGGATACTTTCTGGGCAACACCCGATACGATGAAGCTCTGAATAAAATTCAGAAGGCTTGAGATCAGATACAGTCCAAGAAGCATCAGAAGGGTTCTCTGGATGCTCTCAAAGTTGATGCCTGCTCCTGTACCGGAGACCTTGTCTACAAGACCTTCAAATATTTCTGTGGTCACGTCTCCAAGGATTCTTGGCCCTAAAATGGCAAATACGGTACTGCCGATGGCAAAGATCATGACAAAGAGGAGGGGCAGCAGATAAGGCTTCAGGAAGGCCCGCAGTTTTTTGAAAGTCTCTTTAAAGTCTTTAGGCTTGTCACCACCCATGGATCCGTGACCCATGCCACCGAATCCTGGTCCTCGTGGGGCTTTCATGGGAGTTTTTGATTCTTCTTTACTCATGATGCCATCTCCTCCTTTGAAAGCTGTGATTTTGCGATTTCTATATAGACAGGACAGTCTTTAAGAAGCTCTTCATGAGTTCCCTGTCCGACGATCTTGCCTTCATCTAATACGATGATGCGATCGGCTGTCTTGATGGTGCTGATTCTCTGGGCGACGATGATCACTGTGTTGTTGACTTCTTTCTTTAGAGTCGCTCTCAGTTTTGAATCGGTCTTATAGTCCAGGGCAGAGAAACTGTCATCGAAGATGATGGCTTCTGCATCCGTAGCAAGTGCTCTTGCAATGGATAACCTTTGCCTCTGTCCACCGGATACATTGCTTCCGCCTTGAGAAATACTGAAATCGAACTTGTCTTCTTTCTCGTTGATGAAGTCTTCCGTCTGTGCGATTCTTGCAGCTTTTTTCATTTTTTCATCACTCATATGCTCGTCGGCATACTTGATATTGGTTTCTGCGGTTCCAGAGAAGAGAATGCCCTTCTGAGGCACATAGGAGATTCGTTTTCTTAATTCTTTCAGCGGAATCTCTTTGATGTTGACTCCATTGAGGAGAATCTCTCCCTTTGTCACGTCATAGAACCTGGGGATCAGGTTCACTAGAGTTGATTTACCGGACCCAGTGGATCCGATGAAGGCAGTGATCTGGCCGTAATTCGCCTTGAAGGAAATATCCTTCAGGACACAATCCTCAGCACCAGGATATTTGAAGGAGACCTCTTTAAACTCGATTTCTCCTTTGATGCCCTGGGGAAGCTCTTTCGGATTTTCCGGATCCAGTATAGAAACCTCCTTGTCCAGGACCTCTCCGATTCTGTTCATGGAGACGGTAGCTCTTGGCAGGATGATGGAGACCATGGACAGCATGAGGAAGGACATCATGATCTGCATGGTGTACTGAATGTAGGCCATCAGGTCACCCACCTGCATGTTTCCGTAGTCCACCTGATAGGAACCGACCCAGATAATGAGAATACCCAGAGCGTTCATGATGAGCATCATGAGCGGCTGCATCATGGACATGAGTCTTGAAACAAAGAGATTGGTTTTAGTGAGTTCTTTGTTGGCCTCATCGAACTTCTTCTCTTCATGCCTTTCTGTATTGAAGGCTCTGATGACCATAAGGCCTACAAGAGAATCTCGTACGACCATATTCACTTTATCCACCAGTTTCTGAAGGGATTTAAACTTAGGAAGCGCAACACTGAACATGATCACAACGACGGTAAGGATAGCCATGACGCCAACGGCGATGACCCATGCCATGGATTTATTCGTGTTGAGGGCTTTGATGATACCACCTGCACCTAGGATCGGTGCGAAAAACACCATTCTAAGGAGCATGACGGAAAACATCTGAACCTGCTGGATGTCATTGGTGCTTCTTGTTATAAGAGAAGCGGTAGAAAAATCGTTGTATTCCTCATTGCTAAAGGAAGCGACCTTTTTAAAAAGCGAGGATCTGAGATCCCTGCCAAGATATGCCGACACTTTGCTGGCGATGAAGCTTACGATGACTGCAACGATCATGGCTAGAAATGCGATACCGATCATCTGAAGACCTGCCATGAGAACGAAATTTGTCTGGATTTTACTGAGATCTGCACCCAGTGCTTCGTATTCTCCACTGGTATAAAGGGTGGCAGTCTGAGTGATGCTCATTTCTGGCATAACAGATAATTTCTGAAGGACAGTGTCGATGAATTCCCGTTTCTGTTCTTCAGGCATCATGGATATGGCTTCTATCGGTGAAACGCCTTCCGGAAGTGCAGAGAAATCTCCGCCTGGAATAAGAGTCTCTGCCTGCTCGACGTTTCTTAATCCATACATCATGAGAAGATAGGGATTGAGATAGCTTAGTGAGGATTCATCCTCAATTTTCTCAGTCAACCTGTATACAGGTTCGTCTGCGATATTCGGATATTTTTCCAGAAGATCTTCGTCCTCGCTTTCAAGCAGGGAATAGGTATTTCTGAATTTTTCCGTTTCTTCCTCAGTCATAAGATTTTCAAGTAGTGTTACTTCACTTTCCCGGATCACTTCAGGAAAAGGTGTTTCTATTCCACCTTGCTGAATACCCACATTGACAATCTTTGACATGTAATCAGGAAGAGAAAGTTCAAGAGCAGCCTGAGCAAAAAGCAGTGCGATGAGCACTAGAATATGCAGACTGTACTTCTTTAAAAATGACATTAATTTTATCATATCGGGGTCTCTCCTTTTGCGTTAATCTATATTCGCTGTCTGACTAACATAATTTCTTATTCATTATATTTTAGAGAAAGTTATAAGTCAATAACAATTATGAATTCATAAATAGTTATTGCAAATTGTCTTAATTCTATTTATAATCAGATTATAAGAATGACTGAAAGAAACGAGGAGATTAATGTTGGAAAGCAAAGACATAATACTGAAGACAGGGGAAAGCCTACATAGCCTGACAATTGTGATGCACAGTAAATTTGTGAACTTTCATGCCATATCCAAATCGTGTGAGGTGCCACAAAGTTATATTCGTGTGCTTTTCATCCTGAAAAAGGACAAGGAAAAGACCATGTCGGAAATGGCCAGATTCATGAATGTTTCCAAGCCTAATCTCACACCGGTCATCGACAGGCTGATCCTGGACGGATATGTGGAAAGAAAACCGGGGCAGAAAGACCGGAGAAAACTCCTCATCTCTCTCACGGGTGAAGGACTGAAGTATCTTGATGAAGTGGAGAGTATAGTGAAGGCCTATACTGCTAGTAAGCTTGAAGGGCTTTCTCTTCAGGATCTTCAGGAGCTGAATGAAGCTTCAGACAAAATCGTTGAGATTATGAAGAAGCTGGAAACGTAAACGAAAGAAATAACAAAGGAAGAGAAAGGTCACGTGCGGTAACCATTTCTCTTCCTCTTTTTTTACTTCCATTTTCACTTTTAATCTCTTCATCTGGTCATCTTCACTGTGACAATCAGAAAGCATCATGATCAGATTCCCAGAGCATCAAGGAAGGGACCGATGTCGATGATTCCCTGAAGATCCAGATAGTATGCAATGAAAAGTAAGATGGCTATCGTCAGTATAAATTTAAATGCTGATTTCATGATTTTCAGGACCATTACAATCGCAAAAAAGGACAAGGCTATAACGATGAAATCCAAGGGACGCGCCTCCTTTAAGACAAGTTTAATTATAAAAGTTTATAATCCATTATAGCATAAGGTTTACAAAATATTAGTACATGTCGCTTTGTTGATTGGGTAGAGGTGAAAGCAATGAAAATGTTGATAATAGAGGACGATAAGCTCCTGGCCGAGTCCATAGGAGATTATTTAAGTGATAATTTTTCCGTGGATCTTGCTGGTAATGGAGAAGAAGGACTCTATGAGGCGGAGAAGGATATCTATGATTGTATTCTTCTGGATATCATGATGCCTGAGATGAATGGATATGAAGTTCTCGAGAACCTGAGAAAGCAGGGCATCACAACGCCTGTTATCATGATTACGGCCAAGGATGGCCTAGAAGACAAGATCAAGGGACTGAAATTAGGCGCTGATGATTATATAGTGAAGCCTTTCTTCAGAGAGGAGCTGCTTGCAAGAGTGGAGGCTGTTCTTAGAAGAAGCGGCAGGCTCATGGATATCGCAACGATTAAATATAAGGATCTGACACTGGAAAGAAAGTCAAAAAGAGTATTCCTGAAAGAAAAGGAGATTTTCCTTCAAGGAAAGCAGTACGATCTTCTGGAGTATCTGATTTCCAATAAGGACACCATCCTGACAAAGGAACAGATATTTGACCGGATCTGGGGGTTTGACTCGGATACCATGGTCAGTGTCGTGGAAGTCTATGTTTCAAATCTGAGAAAAGCACTGAAGAATTACGGGTATACGTTGCCTATAAAGACCGTCAGAGGGTTAGGGTATATGTTCTCTGTGGAGGAAGAGGCTGATGAAGAAGAAAAAGCTTAGGATTATCATAGGGTATGTATCAGCCTTTTTTGTGATTATCCTGCTTTTTGCAGTGAGCATCTTCATGTTTGTTTCCACAAATCAGATCAAGAAGGTGGATCAGGACCTGATGCTCTTCAAATCCGCAGTACAGCGGATCTATGACAGAGACCTCAAGGTGACACTTCCTTTAAATCCAAAGACCATCACCATCGTCAGAGGAGATGATGGAAAGATTGATCCGGAGTTCCCTTTGACTGAGTTTTACCGTGACGGGCTGAAAGAAATACAGGATATCCCTTTGGAGGAGATCAGGACGATCTCTTATAAAGGGGGTCATTACAGAACCATCAAGTTCAATCTTTTTTTAGAGGGTGAACCAAGAGAAGTTCAGGTGCTCTATAATATCGATTCTGATATCAGGGTCCTGAACAGTCTGAAAAAGATCCTCATCAACGGAAGCATTATGATTATCCTGACATCTATTGCGATCAGTTATGTCCTTGCCAATGCAACCATAAGGCCCATGATAGAGTCCATTGAAAAGGAAAGAGCATTTCTCCAGGATGCTTCTCACGAACTGAGAACACCCATTGCGGTGATCCAGAGTCGTCTGGAAGGACTATTAAGGAATCCGGAAGAGAAGATCATCGATAAATACGAGTACATAGAACCAGCCCTTCGTGAAAGTCGAAGAATATCCAGAATGGTTTCAAACCTGATGATTCTGACCAGAGCCGATGCGGGGGCGACCCTTGATAAGGTGGAAAGATTTGATCTTCGAAAACTGGGAGACGACATCGCCATCATCTATGGTGAATTCGCCATGATCCAGAACAAGAAGTTCAAGTACAATCCTTCTGAAGAAGTGATCATCGAGGGGAACTATGAAAATCTTCATCAGCTTCTGATCATTCTCATGGACAATGCGCTGAAGTATACGAAAGATGAAGGCGTCATAGAACTTTCCATCACCTCTACCAAGGACAAGGGCATCATCCGGGTCATGGACAACGGGGTGGGTATCAAAGAGGAAAACCTGGATAAGGTCTTCACCCGATTCTTCAGAGAGGATAAGGCAAGAAACAGAAACAATGGAGGAACAGGCCTTGGCCTTTCCATTGCCAAGTGGATTGCAGACTGCCACGGAGGCAGCATTACCGCGCAGAGAAGAAAAGAAGGCGGCACCATCATTGAAGTGCAGCTTCCAAAGGAAAATAAAAACAGAAGCATCAGACCGAAAGAAAAAGCATAAACAGGTGAGCTCCAGGGAGAAGAAAATGAACTTTTCCCTGGAGATTCTATTTGCAACGTCAATCCATGAAAAGTCCTCCTACGAATAAGCATTGGCATTTCCTGCGGGAAAGGATATAATATACCGGTATAAAAAGAAAATTAAATGTGTATAGAACAATTGTGAAGGGAACAGGGAGAATAAAATTGGAAAAATATAAAATAGGACTGGTCAGTCTTGGCTGTGACAAGAATCGTGTGGATTCTGAAATCATGCTGGGTATGCTGAAAAATAAATATGAACTGACAGATGAACCAAAAGAAGCGGATATCATCATCGTCAATACCTGCGGCTTCATTGAAAGCGCGAAGCAGGAATCCATCGATACCATACTTGAGATGGCTGACTACAAGAAGCTTCATAACTGCAAACTGCTTATGGCTACAGGATGCCTGACCCAGAGATACGGGGAAGAGCTTCTGAAACTGATGCCGGAGCTTGATATCATCCTAGGCGTGAACAACTATGGTTTTCTGGACCAGTATGTGGAGAAGTTCATCAAGACAAAAGAAAAAATCATGGCAGTGGATTTTCTGGAGATCGGAATCAACGAAGGTGATCGTGTGATCACCACGGGATTCGGCCAGACAGCATATCTCAGAATATCAGAAGGCTGCAGCAATTTCTGCACTTACTGTATTATTCCAAAGATTCGTGGTAAATACAGAAGCAGACCCATGGAGAACATCATAAAAGAAGCGAAGATTCTTGCAGAACGCGGTGTATCGGAAATCATCATCGTCGGGCAGGATACCACAAGATATGGAACGGATCTTTATGGAAAGAAGACGCTGAGTCCGCTTCTAAGGGAACTGAAGGAAATCGAGGGCATCAAATGGATCAGAGTGCTCTATCTTTATCCTGAAGAATTCGATGATGAGCTCATAAGCGAGATCAGAGACAATGAGAAGGTTGTGAAGTATCTGGATCTTCCCATCCAGCATATCAGTGACGGTGTGCTGAAAAGAATGGCCAGAAGAACAAAGAAAGAGGATATTCTGGCACTCATCGAGAAGCTGAGAAAAGAAATCCCGGAGATTGTTCTGCGAACCTCACTCATTGTCGGCTTCCCGCAGGAAACGGAAGAAGAGTTTAGTGAGCTCTATGACTTCGTGAAAGACGTGAAGTTCGACAAGCTGGGCGTGTTCACCTATTCCAAAGAAGAAGGAACACCGGCGGCGCAGATGACGGGTCAAGTGAAGAGAGCCGACAAGGAAAAGAGGCTGGACCTCATCATGACCAGGCAGCAGGAAGTCAGTAAAGAAGTGAATGAGAAGAAGATCGGCAGAACCTATGAAGTTCTGGTTGAAGGACTTGATGAAAACGGCTATTACGGCAGAAGCTATGAGATGGCACCTGAAATAGACGGAACGGTCATCATAGAATCTGAGGATGAAATCATGGTGGGTTCCTATGTCAATGTGAAAATCACAGAAGCCATGGAATATGATCTTTTAGGTGAAGTGGTTTCATCCCTTTAATAGAGCAATCGTTATGAATCTGAGGAAATAACCAAGATGCAAGCTTGCAGTTTACAAACTGACAAACTGATAAACTGACAAGCAGACAAACTGACAAGCAGAAAACGGCTTTATCAAAAGTGCATAAAGAATGAAAAGAACATAAAGAAGGGCATTCGTATACTGATACGAATGCCCTTTAAAATTGTCTGTTTCTATGTGTAAATCTGTTTTCAGCTGACTCAGCTTTCCATAATTGCTTCCAGACGTTTCATGTCCAGAATTTCTATATTTCTCTGGCCTGAAAGAATAATAATCCCTTCGTCCTGCATACTGGAGAGCTTTCTTGAGAGGGTTTCCTGAGATGTCCCGAGGATGCTTGCCAAAGTTCCTTTACTGAAAGGCAGTCTGAATTCTTTCATGGCGAAGTCTCTGGAAAGACCCAGAAGATATTTTGCGATTCTCTGCTCCACATCATAAAGTCCCATGGACTCAACTATATCCAGAACCTGTACATTCTTTTTCGCATACTGTGCCAGGATCTTCAGTCCCATTTCAGGATGTTCCATGATGAGGTCTCTGATGTCGGAGCCTTTCAAAATGCAGATATTGGTTTTCTTCATGGCTTCTGCAGAATTCATGATGGGTTTCTGATCAAAGAGCGCATGTTCTCCCAGGAAATCCTTGGGGCCCAGTACGTGGAGAACCTGCTGCTTTCCCTGACTGGATAACTTATATATTTTCACTTCTCCGCTGTTGATGATATAGAGGTTGTCTCCAGGGTCTCCAGGAGAGAAGATGATTTCACCTTTGTCGAAGCTTCTATGGATGGATTTTGAAAGAATGAGTTCTTTCTGTTTGCTTGTCAATGAGTCAAAAAGACTGATCTTGTCTACACATGTGGAGCCGTTTTTGCTGCAGCTTTCGCAAGTGCAGTTGCAGCCTGTTTCTAGTAGCATGGGTTTCACCTGTCCTTTAATTTTCTTGAACTTCTATAGAATCAGTAAACCACGTATGACAATAATTATCAATGAAAAAACAGAATGCACATGCATTCTGTCCGAATTAAAGTATTCCCTCTTTAATAAGCATGGATTCAAGGCTGGATACTTTTTCAGATAGTACCTTGAATTTCTCTTTGATAAAATCCTGTGTAGGGCTTTGATCTAATATGGCTTCCATATCGGATACTTCGCTTAACGCATCTTCAATGTCCTGATTGATGGCATCAATGATTTCTTTTTTCATTCTTCACCTCTAATTTAATTCTTCCTGATCTTTGTCCTGATTCATGGGACTTATAAAAGGTGCTCTGAAAGAAAACTCTCTTTCATGACCACAGCTTTCGCAGACACAATGTGTTATATTCTCGGGCTTCCCGTTCTCGAATGTAAGACCTACAGATTCTGTAAGGTAATCACCGCCACAGATATCACACGGGGTATTGTTAATGATTATATATTCACTTTCCACGAATTTCATTACTTCATTTAAATTCACTAGTCATCCTCCCTTAGGAATAATTCTTCACTATGTTAGCACTAAGATTCACTTAATGCAACAAATAAAACTGGGCTACATAAAAAAGTTTTTTTAATGTTAATTATTAAAGTAACTTCCGGTTGGAAGAGAAAAAAAGGGTGAAACGGAAG